>NZ_JBMBTE010000091.1:0-21038 GCF_048897285.1 Rhodococcus sp. O3 | reverse complement strand
GCAGACAACGCGACGATCTGAACGTCGCCAGTTGCAGCGCGGGCGGCAGCGGTGATGTTCGAGCGGGCTTACCGTGCAGCGAGTGCATTAAGGGATCGACTTCCACCGCTCCGCCACTGGCGCCCGCATCGCCACTCCTGCTCGTTTCAGCGCCTTGCCTACCGTGCTCGCCCCAAGGCCTAGCTCCTTGCTGATCTGCACGGTCGACCATCCAGCTTCGTACAGATCGGTCGCGCGGGCGAGGAGCTGCGGCGTCATCCGCACGCGCGACCGCAGCGCAATGCCTTCACGGTACAGGTGTGCACTGACCGTCTGACGGTGCATACCGAACTCTTCGGCAAGCTCGTAGACCGTGGCACCCTCTCGGTAGCGTCGGACCAACGCCGCAACCTCGTCCGGCTCCAGCTTGCGATTAGCGCGGGGTCGTGACACTGACGTGCGTCGCTCCAGTGTGACGTTCACGACACCGTCATCGGCCTGCGCCGCGTCCCCGACACTGTCGATCAGATGCCGAAACGGGGTACGTTGGCTTGAAAGGGATTCATGGAGGCGCACCAACACCCCTCTTCGTCTCGCCTCCCGGCGCCGGTTCTTCGCGGCACACTGGACCGGAAACCACACTCCGCCCGACGAGAGGATCCGCTCGTGACCGAGACGACCGGCGAACACCCTGTCACTGCACGCGCGAACGGACCGACCGTCGTACTCGATCTTCTCGACGGCATCGGTGTCGCGCTCGACCTCGCGCAGGCCCGGACACTGCTCGAGCAGTTGCAGGCGGCGATTGCGAAGGCCGAGCGACTCGACGACTGACTCCCCCGGATTCAGTCCTGCGCGTCGATCTTGGCCCGCGCATCCTCGATCCACGGTGGGGAGATGAAGATGCCTTCCGCTTCCACGCAGATCCCGTCGGGCCCGGCGATGTGGCCGGTGACGAATCCCTTGCGACCCTCGCGGCGGTCGAGCTTCGCCTCGGCGTGCAGGTCGCCGAGCGGGGTGGGCTTGCGGTAGCGGAGGGTGAGGGTGCCTGTCATGCCGGGTGAGGCCCCGACACGGGCGGCGTCACCGAGGACCTGGTCGAGGACGAGCGCCAAGATGCCCCCGTGGGTGTGGCCGGCCGGCCCCTCGTAGCCGATGTGCAGGTGGAAGTCCGTCCATACCCGGCCGTCCGGGTCGGTGTTCATTTTGAGCGGCGGAGCCACTGCGTTGCGCAGCCCCAATGCAGCGTTGCCCCAGGAACGGAATTGGCCGGCGTCGTTGAACCGTGTCCCGTACGGTCCGGGGTCGCGTCGCCTCCCGAGGATCGCTGCGGCCGCCGCGAGGTGTTCGCGAGCCCGGCGGATCTCGTCGTCGTCGGCCTGGGTGGAGATCCCGAGCGGAATGAGCGCGCGGATGTCCTCGACCAGCGGTCCGTAGAGCGCGGCCTGCCGCGCGACCTCGTCTTCGGACAGGCCGTCGTTGATGTAGAGGCTGATGACGTCGGTCATGCGGGCTCCTGCGGTGTCGGGACACGGTCGCCGGATTCGAACTGCGCGGAGTCGACGGTGTCAATCTCGGGTTCCGGTGACCGGGACACGGTCCACGCGCACGGTCGCAACAATCCCTCGTCCGAGGGATGGTTCGGCGGCACGGGGTCGTCCGATACTGAGCGCACAGGAAGGAGCCTCGATCGAGCGCGAATCCTATAGCAGAAGAACGTATCTCGACGAGGAGGTCGGACGATGCGGCATCACCGGCTGTTCCGATCCGCAGGACTGACGTTTGCGGCGTTCCTGGTTGCGGGAGGGCTGTCCTGGTACAGCGCGACCGCGGCTCCGGACGGGAGCCGCACCTCCTTCGGCGCCGCCGGGAACCTCGGTGACGGCGTGGTTCGAACCTTCGCCTCCGTGGACCCCGGCGGTGAACCGACCGCGGTCGGCGTCCGGCTTTCGGCGGCCGCACTCGACGGCCTGCCCGCCGAACCCGCCATGCTCATGCTCGAGTTCCCGGCGGAGGCGTCCGCGACGGCCTTCGATCACCTGATGCTCAACTGGAACCCGCACGGACACGAACCCGAAACCCTTTTCGGTAAGCCTCATTTCGACTTCCATTTCTACATGACCGACATGGCGTCGATCATGCGGATCGATCCGGCGTCACCCGGCTTCGCCGCGCAGGCCGCCCACTTTCCCGACGCCCGGTACATGCCGCGCGATTACGTCGCCCCGCCCGGCGCCCTGGCATCGGAGCTGGCGGTGCCGTTCATGGGGACGCACTGGGTCGACGCGACCGAAGGCATGATCCCGGGCGTCTACGACTTCACCGAGACCTTCATCAACGGATCCTGGGACGGCACCTTCACGTTCATGGAACCGATGATCACCCGCGCATGGTTGCTCACCGAGCCGAGCTTGCAGGAGAGCATCAAACAACCTCAGGCCTACCAGAAGTCCGCGTACTACCCCACCGTCTACACCGTCCGATTCGACGACAGCACACAGGAATTCGAGATCACCCTGTCCGGGATGGTGTACCGCACCGGGTCCTGAGACCCGTGGCACCTAGCCGCGGCGCGCTCAGTCATCCGCTCCGACGATCGTCACGGCGGATGACTGACGGCCGAGCGGGTCCGTGAGGGACGTACCTGTCACGGTGAGTCGACCAGCGCGAGAAGCCGATCGGCAGCGGCCGCGGCACCGTCGGTGCCCCGGATCCGGGTGCCGAGCGCGGCCGCCGCGGTCCGGTAGCGCTCCGAATGAACCAGATCGTCGATTGCGTCGCGGATCTTGTCGGGGCCGGCCGTCCTGCGGAGCACCTTCCCGGCACCGGCGTCAGCCACCGCCTTCCCGACCGCCGGCTGGTCGGTAAGTGGTGACATGGGCATGATCAGCATCGGAAGACCGTGCGCGAGAGCCCGGAACGTGGTTGCGTGCCCTCCGTGCCCGATCACCGCGGAGCATTCCGGCATCAGCTCGTTGTGCGGAACGTACCGGTGGACGGACACATTCTGCGGAACACGGAATCCCGCGGGATCGACCGAGGGTCCGGTCGTGACGACCAGCTCGACGTCGGCGCCCTCGACAGCGTCGAGGATGTTCTGCAGTGTCCTGCGCTGGCCCGCGAATCCGGCCGTGCTGAGACTGGCCAGCACCCGCGGCGGGGTGCGACCCACCGCCGCCTCCCGGACCTCGTGCACCGCCCCGGTCCACACCACGTGCCCGTTCGTCCGCCCGGCCCCGTCGCGAGCAGCGGGATCGAACGCCGGGTCCGAGCACACCAGTTCGAGATCGGAGCCGTGCCACACACGCCGGGGACCGAGCCCTTTCGTTCGGGCGACGATACCGAAGGGGCCGCGCCGGAACGATCCGTAGAACATCGCGTAGAAGGTATGGAACAGCGCGACGTGCCGCAGTCCCTCGCGCGCGGCCGCATCGAGCGCGTTGAACAGCATGCAGTCGACGACCACCAGGTCGGCCGGATCGGCGCGCACCTCGTCCCGGAGATCCTGCCCGACTCCCGGTGCGGTGACCATCGTGATCCCCATCGTCAGGACCGTCCACGTGCTCAGCTGGTCGTGTGGGCGCCACGTCGGCGAGTTCCGGTAGGCCCGGAACTCGAGCCCGGCAGACTCGATCTGCGATTGCTGCATCGCGTGCCCGAGAACCCGGACGCGGTGACCGCGGCGATGCAGTTCCCTGCCGATACCCAGCGCCGGCAGCACATTGCCGCCGGCTTCGAACGTCACGATCAGGATGTCGGACACGACGTTCCTCCCTCTCCACGGCGCCCCGACCGGTAGCTACGGGTTCTGTCCGCTTCGTGTCGTCCCGACGAACGAGCCGTCCGGTCCCACCGGCGCACCGAAGTGCGGCAGATGATGGGCGAAGAACAGGTGCGCGACGAGTTCCTGACGGCTGTTGACGCCGATCTTGGCGTAGATGCTCTTCAGGTGGTCCTGGACGGTGTAGGGACTGATGAACATTCGTTGCCCGATCTCCGCCCGCGTCTCACACGCGAGGACATGTCCGAGCACCTCCGACTCCCGCGCGGTGAGTCGGTACAGGTCGGTCACCAGCGCCACGACCTGCGCGGGATGGGCCGGTTCCAGCGTGACGACTACCCGGCCCGCCGCTCCCCGGCCGTCGAGTCGCCCTGCGCGCAGCACCAGCCATTCGCCGTCGGCGGTGCGCATCCGGGTGACCACCACGTCCCCCGAATTCCGGAAACGCACGGCCGCCGCGACCGCGGGCATCATCCGTACCTGCGAGTCGCCGCCCATCCGATCGAGAAATTCCAATGCTCGCGGGGTCACCGACTCCACCTCGTCGTCCTCCCCCACGATCACCACGGCGGGGCCGTCGGACACCTCCGCCACCATCTGTGGCGCCTGCCGGATCAGCGACAGGCGCAGGCCTTCTCCGATCTCGCGAGCAATCTCGGCGAGCGCTTTCACGTCTGCATCGCCGAACCGGTGGCCCGGTCCGCGCATGAGCGTCCCGCCGCCCCACACCCGGTTGTCACGCCCGCGGAAGACCAGACGGACCTCGTCGTCCATCCCGAGCGGCTCGAGTATCTGTTGATACGGCAGGGCATCCCGCACATCGCCGTCGATGGCGTCGCGGATCATCTGGGCGCCCTCCGGTTTCCGGGCGAGCCTGCCGTAGGTGTTGGCGTAGGGCGAAGTGCCGTACTCCAGTTCGGCGACGATCTCGACCGCGCGGCCGGTCGGGTCCGTGACGTCGACCATCGTCGCCGACGTGATCATCAGCGTGGCCGGATCGGCCGTGCCCACCATGCCCCGATCGAACGGAATCCGTCTGCGGATCACGCTCAGCGCGGCCTGCGCGAAGTCGAACGGATTGTCGGTGGCGAGCGCGGCATCTCGGATGGACGAGCGCAGCGCCTCGACCGTCCGATTCGCGGCCACACTCCGCTTGTCGGCCATGTCCTCAGTATGCGCAGGCCGACTTCGCCGTCGGTACCCCTCACAGGTGGGGGTGCGTCGAGTGCACCCGTCCCGGGTTGCGCGGATGCACGACACGGCCGGACGATGACAGCTGTGACCGGTTTCGTGGAGGTCCGCCCGTACGCCGAACTCAACGCGTTCGTCGCCGCCGAATGCCGGGGCGTCGCCTCGCGCCGGCCGTTCCGGCCCCATCAGACCGTCAAGGACGTCGCCGAGGCGATGGGCATCCCGCACACGGAGATCGACCTGATCGTCGTCGACGGCGAGCCCGTCGATTTCGGATACCGGCCGCGCACCGGCGCCCGCATCGCGGTGTATCCGGTCTTCGAGGCACTGGGCATCGAACCGATCGAACGGCTACGGCCGGCACCGCTGCGCGACCCGCGGTTCGTCGCCGACGTCAACGTCGGCAAGCTGGCCCGCTACCTGCGCCTGCTCGGGTTCGACGTGCAATGGTCCCCCACCGCGGCCGACGAGACGCTCGCCCGCGTCAGCACCGACGACCAGCGCATCCTCCTGACCCGGGACCGCGGCCTGCTCGCCCGCAAGGTGATCACCCACGGTCTCTTCGTGCACGCGGTCGATCCGGTCGAGCAGGTCGTCGAGGTCGTCCGGCGGCTCGATCTGACGTCCCGGCTCGCACCGTTCACCCGGTGCATGCGCTGCAACGATCCGCTCGTGGAGGTGCCCAAGTCGGAGGTTCTCGATCAGCTCGAGCCCCTGACCCGCCGGTACTACGACGACTTCCGGCGCTGCGTCGGCTGCGGCCGGGTCTTCTGGGCAGGATCGCACCACGATCGGCTCGTCACGCTCGTGGAGACGATCCGCGCGCGAGTATGAGCCTGCGCCTACGCGACGAGGAGCGCCAGGAGCGCTACCAGTGACGGCACGGTCTGGCACAACGAACCGACCACACCAGCCCCGCGGGGTCTGCTCATCGCCATCCGGTCCGAGGCGAACAGTGCGATCCCGGCCAGGAACATGAACGCGCACGTGTAGATGACGAGGGTGCGGCCCGGGGTGTCCTGGCCGGCCCACCACAGGGCGACACCGACGATCGCGCCCGATCCGAGAAACAGGTTGTAGAAGCCCACGTTGAAGGCCCACATCCGTACCGGAGGGACGTCCTCGGTGGGCACGCGGAACACGTCCAGGTGGACGCCGGGCCGGAGGAACAGGATCGACTCCCACGCGAAGGCCAGCAGATGCACCGCGGCGGCGATGAGGGCGGCGACCTGGGCGACGACGATCATGACGACCCACTCCGTTCACTGAACCGGATGTCGTACCGGCCTGTCAGCGCGGCCAGCAGGCCGGGCAGATCCTCCGGGGCATGCTGTTCGCGCAGCACACCGGCAAGGTCGGCGAAGAAACTGCTCATCGCCGTACCGGCACTGACGAGAAGGAACACCGCATCCGCGGTGAGCACCGAAAAGGTGTTCATCGTCCCCGCGGCGATGTCGAGGGAATCTCCCGGCGCGAGATCGCAGCTCGCGCCGTCGGCGTGGACCCGGATCCGGCCGCGCAGCAGGTGGTATGTCTTGGCCCAGGACTCCGCGTGCATCGGGGGCGGTTCACCGAGACGTGGCGCCTCGACCAACATGAGTTCGTAGGCGCCGCCGGTGTGCTCGCGGGACGAGAGGACCGTGACATCGGCGTCCGGGAGCGACAGCCGCGTGCCCGCACCGGACCGTTCGAGATGAAACCCTGACATACCGTGACATTAGGTCGGGCGGAATCGGTAGGGACATCCCAGGAATCGGGGATGTCGAGGGCAGTAGGAACCGGCGCATACTGAGCTCATGCTCGAACTGCGGGCAGAGCGACTGCGCCGGGACATCCTCGCCTTGGCGGGCACCGGCGCGGGCGTCGCCGAACTACACCGACGGTCCATCGAACTGGTCGGCCGTACCGTGCGCAGCGACCTGACGTGCTGGGCGCTGATCGATCCGAGGACACTGACGATCGGTTCGATGACCAGCGGGCGCGACCGCATCCCCAGCGAGTACGAACCGCTGCTCGCCGAATCCGAATGCGGCGGACACGATCCCGCGACCTTCGCCGAGGTAGCCCGCAGCGGGCGGACGGCCGTCCGGGCGTCCGATCTCCCGGCGTCCGACGTCGCGCAGAGTCTCCGGCACGGCGCGGTGTGGAAACCGCTCGGACTCGACCGCGAGCTGCGAGTGGCCTTCACCGTCGACGGATATTGCTGGGGTGCAGCAGGATTCGTGCGTTCCGGAACGGACTTCACCGATCGCGAGGTCGAGTTCCTGACGATGGTCGCCCCAGCTCTGGCCGCGGCGACGCGCGCCGCCGCCGTTCACACGCTGCGGCCGCACCCCGGGGACGATCCGGGTCCCGCGGTGGTGCTGACCGACACGTCGGGTGCACCCGTCGCGCTCACCGCGGCGGCCCGTCTTTGGCAGGACCGGCTGACCGGCCCGGTGCGACTGGCGGTGCTGTTGCGCGCGGCGACGTTCGGGGCACGATCGAGCCCGTCCGGGGTCTTCCGCGCCCACATCAGCGACGGGCACGGGTACTGGGTTCTGGTGCGCGCGACCGCCCTGGACGCCGACGGCGACGACAGCCGCACGGTGGTCACCCTCGAACCGGCCCCGGTGGACGAGTTCACCGACCTCATGTTCACGGCCTACGCGCTCACCGCGCGCGAACGGGACGTGTGCACCGACGTTCTGGCGGGTTTGCCGACGGCCGAGATAGCACGGCGTCGGCGGATCAGTGCGAACACCGTGCAGGACCACCTCAAGTCGGTGTACGGGAAGACGGGAGCGGGCAGCCGGGCGGAACTTGCCGCGCTCCTGGCCGGACGGCAGGGCTGAGGCGCTTCGCGCCGGAGTGCCGTTGCGGCGGTTGGGACCGCCGGAAAGGCATATGGTTCGAGGCCGCCGTCGAGCGGTGACGCACCGGTTCGATGCGGCGGCGCCGCACTAACAGATCGCCGTGGTCGCCGCCATTCGAACCTCACGCCGGACGAGCGAACCGCGGCGGAAGAATGCGCCGAAAATCCGGTTCGTGGCCCTCACCTGCGGCGATTCCCTGGGGCGATGGGCACTGTGTCTTTTCTCCCACCTTGGGTCCTGATGAAGGATCTGTCGTTGTTACGGCCTATAGTGACTTAGGTAAATGTCATGTAACAGTGTTCTCACAGTCAGGCAGGTGGGCGTGTCGACCGCGGACCGCATCGAAGAGATCTACGAGCAGGTCAAGGCTCGCAACGCAGGTGAACCGGAGTTCCATCAGGCGGCGGCCGAGGTGTTCGAATCTCTGCACGTCGTGCTGGACCGGCATCCCCGTTACTTCGAATCCGGACTCATCGAGCGGCTCTGCGAGCCCGAGCGGCAGATCATCTTCCGTGTGCCGTGGATCGACGACCAGGGCAACGTGCACGTCAACCGCGGTTTCCGCGTGCAGTACAACAGCGTGCTCGGCCCCTACAAGGGTGGCCTGCGCTTCCACCCGAGCGTCAACCTCGGCATCGTCAAGTTCCTCGGCTTCGAGCAGATCTTCAAGAACGCACTGACCGGCCTGCCCATCGGCGGCGGCAAGGGCGGCTCGGACTTCGACCCGAAGGGGCGCTCCGAGCAGGAGATCATGCGCTTCTGCCAGTCCTTCATGACCGAGCTGCACCGCCACATCGGTGAGTACACCGACGTGCCGGCCGGTGACATCGGCGTCGGCGGCCGCGAGATCGGCTACCTGTTCGGCCAGTACAAGCGCCTCACCAACTCCTACGAGTCCGGTGTCCTCACCGGCAAGGGCCTCACCTGGGGCGGCTCGCAGGTCCGCAAGGAAGCGACCGGTTACGGCGCGGCGTACTTCGTCAACGAGATGGCCAAGGCGGCCGGCACCACCCTCGAGGGTCGTACCGCTGTCGTCTCCGGCTCCGGCAACGTCGCCATCTACGCCATCGAGAAGATCCACCAGCTCGGCGGCAAGGTCGTCGCGTGCTCGGACTCGTCGGGCTACATCGTCGACAAGGCCGGCATCGACCTGGACCTGCTCAAGGAGATCAAGGAGGTCCGACGGGGCCGCATCTCCGAGTACGTCGACGAGCGCGGCGACGCCGAGTTCTACTCCGGCGGCAACATCTGGAACGTGCCGTGCGACATCGCACTGCCGTGTGCCACCCAGAACGAGCTCGACGAGGCGGCCGCGAAGGTGCTCGTCAACAACGGTGTCAAGGTCGTCGCCGAGGGTGCGAACATGCCGACCACGCCGGGTGGCATCGCGGTCTTCCGTGACGCCGGTGTCGCGTTCGCGCCGGGCAAGGCCGCGAACGCCGGTGGTGTGGCCACCTCCGCGCTGGAGATGCAGCAGAACGCCTCGCGCGATTCGTGGCACTTCGACTACACCGACGAGCGCCTGGCCGGCATCATGCGCGACATCCACAGCACATGTGTCGAGACGGCCGCCGAGTACGGCAAGCCGGGTGACTACATCCACGGCGCCAACATCGCCGGCTTCGTGAAGGTCGCCGACGCGATGTTCGCACTGGGTGTCATCTGATCCACCCCGATCCACACGAAGGCCCGCTCGTTCGAGCGGGCCTTTCGTGTCGGTGCAGGTCAGCCGGTGGTCTCGTCGTGGTCGAGTTGCGCCTTGCGCGCAGCCTCGCGCATCTCGATACCATCGGAGATCCAGTTGCCGATCTCGCGGGTGACGTCCCGCACGGCACCGGCGATGATGCCGGCGATGTTCCCGACGTGGGTCGCGGCGGATTCCGTCAATTCCTGGACCGTGTCCTTGTTGCGTTCGAAGCGTCCAACCATGCGTTCTCCCCCTCAGACGGTGTCGTGGACGAGCGTACGCGCAGCACCGGCCCCTCGCGCCTCCTCCAACTCCTCGCCGGGCTCGGGCTCGACGACCGCCGGTTCGGGACGTGGGCGACGCTCGATGACGACCGCGGTCTCACGCTGGTCGGACACCCAGGAGGGCGGCAGCGCGAGCCTGAAGATCTTGCGCCACACCGACGCGACCTGCCGGAGCAGTCCCCCGGTGTTGTAGGGCAGGCCGTGCTTCTCGCACAGAGCCCTCACCTGCGGCGCGATCTGCGGGTAGCGGCGGGCCGGCAGATCCGGGAACAGGTGGTGCTCGATCTGGTGGGACAGGTTGCCGGTCATCAGATGCATCAGCGGCGATCCGCTGATGTTCGCGCTGCCGAGCAACTGGCGCACGTACCACTCGCCGCGGGATTCGTCGGCGGTCTCCTCCGGTGTGAACGACTGGACGCCGGACGGGAAGTGCCCGCAGAAGATGACGGAGAACGCCCACACGTTGCGCACCAGGTTCGCGGCGGCGTTGCCGAGCAGGGTCGGCACGAACAGCGGGCCGCTGAGCAGCGGGAACACGACGTAGTCCTTGAGCACCTGCCGGCCGGCCTTGTGCCACCAACCGCGCGCGAGCGGACCCAACTCGCGGATGTCGCGCTTGCCGGACAGCACGCGGTCGGCCTCGGCGTCGTGCAGCATCACACCCCACTCGAACACCACCATCAGGACTGCCGCATAGAGCGGGTTGCCCAGGTAGTACGGCTTCCACGGCTGCGCGGGGTCCATGCGCAGGATGCCGTATCCGATGTCGCGGTCCATGTCGAGGATGTTGGTGTAGGTGTGGTGCACGAAGTTGTGCGAGTGGCGCCACTGATCCGACGGGCACACCGTATCCCATTCGAAGACACGGGAATTCAGAGCGGGCTCACGCATCCAGTCGTACTGGCCGTGCATCACATTGTGCCCGATCTCCATGTTGTCGAGAATCTTCGACACGCTCAGCGCGGCGGTACCGGCGATCCAGGCCGGGGGCAGGAACCCGAGGAACAGCAGGCCGCGGCCGGCCACCTCGAATCCTCGCTGCGCCTTGATGACCCGGTAGATGTACTCGCGGTCCTCGGAGCCGAGGGCGGCGACGGTGCGCTCGCGCAGGGCGTCGAGCTCCCGGCCGATCTCGTCGACCTGATCGCGGCTCAGGACCACCGGCTCCGGCTCGGGGTCACGGTTCCCGGACAGGAACGGCAGGAAGGGTATCGCGGGTAGGGACAATCCGAACATGATGTCCTCCAAAGGTTTCGGGGCCGGTCGAATCGACCGGGTCTACAGGTCGACTGCGACGTCACCGACCGGCGCGTTGACGCAGATCCGGATGCGCGTGTCGGGTTCGGCGTCGAGTTCGCCGGTGCGGACGTCGCGGGTGCAACCGGATCGGCGGATCGTGGTGCAGGTGTGGCAGATACCCATGCGGCATCCGTGATCGGGGCTCAGACCGGCGGCTTCGGCCTGCTCGAGCAGGGTGGCGCCGGTGTTGTCCGCGACCACTCCGGATGCGGCGAACCTGACCTCGCCGGCGGCATCGCTCGTGTCGAGGGAAGGTAGGGTGAATTCTTCGGTGCGCAAACGATGTTCGGCGCCGACGTCGCGGTAGACCTCACGGATGCGTGCGGTCAGGCCGGCCGGTCCGCACGCATAGGTGGGGGTCTCGGTGAACCAGGGGACGACGGCGTCGAGGTGTTCGCGTCGGAAACGACCGCGCAGGTGGCCACCGTCTCCGCGGGTGCAGACCAGGACGACCTCGACGTTGGCGCGAGCGGCGAGTTCGTCGAGTCTCGCGCGTTGCGGCACGTCCGCGGGGGTGCGTGCGTAGTGCAGGAAGGTGATCGCGCCGGTGTGCCCCTCGTCGGCGAGGGTGTGCAACATCGACAGCACCGGGGTGATACCGCTGCCGCCGCTGACCAGCAGCAACCGATCCGGACGGACCGGCGGGAGAACGAAGTCGCCGTCGGCCGCTCCGAGGTCGACGACGTCACCCGGCCGGGCGGAGTCGTGCAGGTAGCGGGACACCAGACCGTCCGGGTGGGCCCGCACGGTGAGGACGATCCGGTCGTCGTACTGCGAGTTCGAGGGCGAGTAGCAGCGGGTGTGCCGGACCCCGTCGACGACGACGCCGAGCTGGATGTGCTGACCGGCCTCGAATCTGCAGCGGCGGGCCGGGCGCAGCGTGATCGTGGCCATCTCGGGCACGGTGCGGTCGATGTCGACGATCCGCGCCCGCGTGTCCTGTGTGGTGAGCAGCGGATTCAGCAGCTCGAGGTAGCGATCCGGGTGGTGCGGCCAGGACATCAGCCGCAGTGCGCCGGTGACCGCCTTGGTGGTGCGGCGGGCAGCGGTGGTGCGAGTGAGGGGTGAAGCGACCATGGCGGGGCCTCCCGACCGATCGGATTTCTAGTGCACACTTGTACACTGAAATAGTGTTGCAGCACCCACCCGCCACCTGTCAACACGTGAGTGACCCCCGTTACACCGATTTTCGATTCGCGGATGCCGCTCTGCATAGACTCGGGTCCGTGTCCGTAGTTCCCGTCCCCGAACCCGCGACCCGGGCCGCCCGCAAGGAACGCACGCGCCGTGCACTGCTCGACGCCGCACTCGAATTGTCGGCGGATCGGAGTTTCTCCACGGTGAGCCTGCGAGAGGTCGCCCGCGGGGCCGGGATCGTTCCCACCGCGTTCTACCGGCATTTCGCCTCGATGGACGAACTCGGTGTCACCCTGGCCGCCGACACGATGCGCGTGCTCCGGCAGGTGCTGCGCGATGCGCGCCGCGCCCGCAGCGCCGGCGACAACGCTCGCGCCTCGCTGGCCGTCCTCGTCGAGCAGATCCGCACCCACGAGGCCTCGTTCCGCTTCCTCGCGCGCGAACGGCACGGCGGATCACCCGAGGTGTCCCGCGCCGTCAACGACGAATTGCATTTGCTCACAGTGGAACTCGCAGTCGACCTCGGCAGCATGGCGGGACTCGGCGAGTGGAGCGACGACGACCTGGAGATGGCCGCAGCCCTGCTCGTCGTCGCTCTGCTCGAGGTGGCCGTCGACCTGCTCGCCGTCGAAACGGGCGGACCGGACGAGGCCGCGGTGATCGCCCGCGGTGAGAAGCAGATGCGCCTGATCATTCTCGGCATGGGGGTCTGGAAACCGGCCCACGAGTGACCGCCACACCGTACGGTGACGCCATGTTCGAGATCAGCCGCGTCGCGCTCGGAGACCTCACATTCGACGTCCGCGTCGCCGGCCCCGAAGACGGCCCTCCGCTCGTGCTGCTGCACGGCTTCCCCGAAACCGGGCGCAGCTGGGAACCGGCGGGGCGGTTGCTCGCCGACGCGGGCCTGCGGGTGATAGTCCCCGACCAGCGGGGCTACTCCCCCGGCGCCCGGCCCACCGAGGTGTCCGCGTACGCGGTCGGTGAACTGGTCGGCGACGTCCTCGGCCTGCTCGACAGTTTCGGTATCGAGGCGGCGCACGTGGCCGGGCACGACTTCGGCGCGGTCGTCGGCTGGCATCTCGCTGCACGTCATCCCGATCGCGTTCGCACACTCACCGCGGTGTCGGTGCCGCACCCCGGCGCCTACAGCTGGGCGCTGCAGCACGACGCCGACCAGAAGTCCCGCTCCGCGTACATCAAGCTGTTCCGGATGGAGGGCAAAGCCGAGTCGGCGCTGCTCGACAACGGCGCCCGGCGGCTGCGCGCGATGTACAACCCGATGCCCGATCACGCTGCTGTGGACGAGTACGTGCGGGTGCTCACCGCGCCCGGCGCGATGACCGCCGCGCTGAACTGGTACCGGGCGATGAGCCGCGACTTCCGCGACCTTCCGTCGGTGAAGGTGCCCACCACCTACGTGTGGAGCACCGCCGACGTCGCGGTCGGCCGGGCCGCCGCCGAACGGTGCGGCGAGTTCACCGAAGCGGACTACGACTTCGTCGTGCTCGACGACGTGAGCCACTGGATTCCCGAGGAGCAACCGGCGGCACTGGCCGAGTCGATCCGGGTGCGCATCGCGGGCTGACTGCCGCCCTCATTCGGTCGGCGTCACCGCTCCCGCCGCCCGGCACAGCAGTTCGAGTTCCCCGACGACCGCGTCGAGCGGTGCCGCGCTGCGCTGCGCATGCGCCAGGATCAACCCGCCTTCGAGCGCGCTGAGGAGCATCGTCGCGAGGGTCGCTGCGCGGGCGGGGTCGACTCCGTCGCCCACGAGCCGCGCACCGATCATCTCGCTCCAGCGCGCGAACGAGATCCCGGCGATGTCGCGGGCCGACGCTTCGGTGCCGAGCGCCGCCGCCACGATCGGGCACCCCGCGGCGTAGTCGGTGGTCTCGAGCTCCCGCCTCCACAGGTCGACGAGCGACCGGACGGCGGTGACGGTGTCGCCGGAGTCGAGGATCCCCTGGATCTTGTCGGTCAGCCGGTCCGAGGCCGAGCGGGTGGCTTCCTCGATCAGCTGGGCCTTGCCGCCGGGAAAGTGGTGGTAGATCGATCCTCGGGGGGCGCCGCTGTGTGCGAGGACATCGGCGAACGACGTCGCGGCCACGCCGCGCTCCCGCATCAGGGCCACCGCGCTGGCCGTCATCGCCGCGCGCGGTCCCGGGGACCCGTCCTGCCGCCGTGCCATCACACCCTCCTCGATCCGATGGGGATTGCCCTCTCGCATTATGTATGTTGTCATACTTAGAAGCCCAGTTCCAGGACGTCAGGAGTCCACCGTGACCGAACTCGACACCTCCCGCGACACCGACGTCTGCGGAACCGGCACCCACGTCTTCGACGACGCCGTCGCCCTCGTCGCCGCCGACGCGCACCGCTACACGGGCCGCACGCACCCGGCGTACGCGAACATGGTCGGGCCGTTCGGCGGCATCACGGCCGCGACTCTGCTGCGCGCGGTCCAGCAGCATCCCGTGGTTCTCGGCGTGCCCCTCTCGCTCACGGTCAACTACTGCGGCCCGCTGGCGGACGGCGAATTCGAGATCGTCGCTCGTCCGGTGCGCACCAACCGCTCCACCCAGCACTGGTCGATCGAACTGTCGCAGGAGGGGGCGGTCACGACCACCGCGACCGCGGTGTTCGGTACCCACCGCGAGACCTGGTCGTCGACCGAAGCCGTCGCACCCGACGCACCCCCGGCGCAGGACGCCGCCCAACAGTCGCTGCCGGAGTTCATCGCCTGGTCACGCAACTACGAGATGCGCTTCGTCGAAGGCGCCGTGCCCGGCCCGGAGACCGGCGAGAACCCGGATTCGACGACGACGCTGTGGGTGCGGGACACTCCCCCGCGACCACTGGACTTCGCAGCACTGACCGCGCTGGCCGATGTGTTCTTCCCGCGGGTATTCCTGCGCCGCGGCCAGTACATGCCCGCCGGGACCGTGTCGCTGACCGTGTACTTCCACGCCGACGAGCACGCCCTGGCCCGCCAGTCCGACGCGTCCGTCCTCGCGACGGCGCGCTCGCAGCACTTCGGCAAGGGCTACTTCGATCAGTCCGGCGAGCTGTGGAGCAGCGACGGCGAGCTGCTCGCGACCACCCACCAGCTGGTCTACTTCAAGGGTTGACCCCGGTCTCCGGCCTTCAGGGCCGACCCGCACGTTCCGGCGCCCGCACGGCCAGCAGCGCCGCCAGGCCGGCGCCGAGCACCACGAGCAGCCCGGCGATGCCCGCGCGGTCCGTGCCGAAACCCCAGGCGAAGAAACCGAACAACGTCGGCGCCAGGAAGGACACCGCCCGGCCGGTGGTGGCGTAGAGCCCGAACATCTGCCCTTCCCGGCCCGGCGGCGTGATCCGCGCCAGGAAGGTGCGTGCCGACGCCTGCGCGGGCCCGACGAACAGGCACAGCAGCAGCCCGAAGATCCAGAACAGCAGCGGCCCGGACACCGCGAGCAGAACGACGCCGACGACGATCATCGCGGCGAGCGAGACGACGATGACCGCCTTCGGGCCGACCCGGTCGTCGATGCGGCCCGCGACGAGCGCACCGAGCGCGGCCACGACATTGGCCGCGACACCGAACAGCAGCACGTCACCCGTCCCGATGCCGTAGACGGTCACTGCCAGTACCGCCCCGAACGTGAAGACCCCGGCAAGGCCGTCGCGGAACAACGCCGACGCGCCGAGAAACCAGACCGTGCGGCGATCCGCGGTCCACAGTTCCCGCAGATCGCGCCACAGCACCCGGTACGCCTCGGTGATGCGGCCCTTCTCGGCCCCGGGATGGACGCCGGTCGGCGGCAGTTCGGGAACAGCGAGCAGCACCGGGATCGCGAAAATCCCGAACCACGCTGCGGCGAGCAGCGCGACCAACCGGATGTTGGTGCCGTCGTCGGTGCTCAACCCGAGGAATCCGCGGGTGTCGCCGTCACCGGCGATGAAGCCCGTGTAGCACAACAACAGCAGCACGATGCCACCGAAATAGCCCATGGACCAACCGAATCCGGATACCCGTCCGATGTTCTGCTCGGTGGAGATCTGCCGCAGCATCGCGTTGTACGGCACCTGGGCGAGCTCGACGATCACCGATCCCACACCGAGCAGCACCAGCCCCAGCCACAGGTAGTGGTAGTCGTCGCGCACGAAGTACATCCCGGCCATCGCCGCGACGGTGACGAACGTGAGCACCGCGAGGGAGCGCTTGCGACGGCCGGTCGCGTCGTAGTGCTGCCCGGAGACGGGTGCGGTGACCGCGATGACGAACCCCGCGATGCCCAGGGCCCAGCCCAACCATGTACTCGCCGAGATGGTTCCGGGCAGGTCGTCGCCGACGGCGTCGGTGAGGTACACGGAGAACACGAACGTGAGGATCACCGCATTGAACGCGGCCGACCCCCAGTCCCACAGGCCCCACGCGAAGACCTGCCGCCGCGTCGTCGCCGTCCCGATTCCCGCCGGCGCGGCCGTGTGTGCGCTCATGCCCGCAGCCTAAACCGGCCCTTCGACAACCGCCCCACATGACGCTTGGTGTACCGATATTTCGGTACCCCGACCGTCACGTCCGTCTTGTACGTGCGCGGGCACGCTCGAAACGCTGTACGACGACGTCGAAGTGGTCCAGCTCCACCCAGCTCCACCGGATGACCTCGAAGCCGAGGTCGCGCACCGCGTCCTCCCGGAACTTCTCGGCGACGAGATCGCGCCGGTCCGAGTACTTGCCTGTCCCGTCGAACTCTCCGACGATCCCGAACTCCTGCCAGAAGAAGTCGAGGCGGAACCGGCGACCGTCCCGCGTGACGACCTCGTGCTGGAGGTGTGGACGGGGCAGACCCGCCTCCTCGATGCGTACCCGCGACAACGACTCGCCGACGCTCTCGCTGCGCGCGTCCAGGAACCCTGCGACCGCCCGGGCTCGTGCGACACCGTTGAGCCCGCCCGCAGCGTCCAGGATGCGAGGCAATGCGGCCACCGCCGCGGGATCGTTGCGCAGGAGCGCATCGCCGATGACAACCGCCTGCGGGCGCGGAGCAGTGCGCGCCACGTCCGCGATCGTCCGCGCCACCGACGTCACCGGCACGTCGTCGACCGTCGCGAGGTCTGCCTCCGCCAACCGCGCCGCATGGAGGTGCAATCGTCCCCTCCGTCGTGCGCCCGAGCTCGGTGACCGCGACACATGCACACGCGTGAGCGGAAGATTCCACACCGGCGCCCCGTGCAGGACCGCGGCGGAGACGTGGCTGATCACGTGTCCCGGGCTCAGCGTCGAGCCGAGGTGACGCGCGAGCACGCGGTGCCGGCCGGTGTCGTCGAGCGCGTCGTGGTCGCACCTCCGCAGATGGACGCCGTGCGCGATCGGAACCAGTTCACCGTGTCGAAGGTCGCGCGTGATCTCGAAAGCGGACACTCCGATCGCGAGTAGGTGTGCGCGCGTCAGCACTCGTGGATCCTCCATGCGGTGATCGTGCCGCAGCGTAGTGCGGCGATCCGTCCGGAGACCGCCGAATTCGCCGCTCCTGTGGACGGAGCGGCTGCCTGTGGACAACTTCCGGATCAGCTCTGCGGCGCCCGGAAGGTGCCCGAAACAGTGGTTGGTGTACCGATATTTCGGAACACCAACCGTCGTTCTCGACCTGTCTAGACGGTGGCGCCGGCCAGCAGGCCTGCCACCGACTGCCGCATCACGGCGGTGGCCTCGTCGACGCCGAGCTGCAACTCGTCGCGCAGAACGGCCCACGACCCCCAGGTCGCGGCGGCTCCGAGCGCGTAGACCAGGCGGTCGCGCCGGTCCCGGTCGAGGGTTGCGAGTTCGCGGGCGAACAGGATCTTCACCTCGTCGGTGACCCGCGCGATGCAGCGCGCGCGATGAATCTTGAGCGCTTCGGAGAACTGCTGGCGCAGGAGCGACGCCCGCGCATACGGGGCGATGAACTCGAGCAGCCGCGCGCGCTGCCGGCAGAACCCGTCGATCCGGTCCGACAGCGGCAGGTGCGCGGGCACCGGCTCGAACATTTCGTCCTGGCGCCGCAGCATCTCCGCGCCGGTGAATGCCATCAGGGTGTCGAGGTCGTTGAAGTTGACCCACAGTGCCCGCAGCGAGACGCCGGCCTGTTCCGCGACCTGCGCGCCGGTGGGCTTGAGCATGCCCGCCCGGAGCAGCGCGATGTGTGCCTCCACCACTGCCCTGCGAGTGCGTTCCGCGCGGGCTGTTCGACCGTCCGTGACAGTTGTGACCACGATCCCTCACTTCGTTCGACCGCACCGAGCCGGTAGGCCTCGGCAGCGCTTCGCAACCTGCCCTGCGAACAATACCGACCAACCTCCCCGTTTAGGAGGATTGGTTCGAACGACACGGCCGATCGGTTGCGGCCGGACGGCGGCTAGGCTGACCCACCGTGACTCTGCCGAACCCCACCCCAGACGCCCGCGCGGTCGTGACCGGCGCCTCCTCCGGTATCGGTGAGGCCCTCGCCACCGAGCTCGCAGCGCGCGGCCACTCGCTCATTCTCGTTGCCCGTCGCGGCGAAGTGATGGAAGAGCTCGCCACGACACTCCGCGAGAAGCACGGCGTTACCGTCGAGGTGCGCGCCTGCGACCTGTCCGACCGCGACGCTCGCGCCGAGCTGGTCGAGGAGCTGGCCGACCGTCACGTCAGCATCCTGTGCAACAACGCGGGTATCGCCACGTTCGGACCCGTGTCCGGCCTGGATCCGGCGTACGAGCGCGCGCAGGTCGAACTCAATGCGGTCGCCGTGCACGACCTCACCCTCGCCGTGCTGCCGCAGATGGTCGAGCGACGGTCCGGCGCGATCCTCAACGTCGGATCGGCGGCAGGCAACATGCCGATCCCGAACAACGCGACGTACGCCGCGACGAAGGCGTTCGTCAACACCTTCTCGGAGTCGCTGCGCGGTGAGCTCAAGGGCACCGGCGTGAACGTCACCCTGCTCGCGCCCGGCCCGGTGCGCACCGAGACCCCGGATCCGGCCGAGGCGTCGATCGTCGACAAGCTCGTCCCCGACTTCCTGTGGATCTCGAGCGAGCACACCGCGAAGGTGTCGCTCGACGCGCTCGCCGAGAACCGCATGCGCATCGTGCCCGGCCTGATCAGCAAGGCGATGTCGGTCGCGGGCAACTACACCCCGCGCGCGATCGTCGCCCCGATCGTCGGCACCTTCTACAAGAAGCTCGGCGGCTAACGCCGCTTGCGGCCGGTGCCGAAGATGCTGCGGGAGATTTCCCGGCCCGCAGCCGAGGCCGCGGACCGCAGGAAGCTCTTCATCGCGGAGCTGCCCAGCACCTGTTCGACGATCGTCGGCCCCTCGTCCCGGGGGGCCGGCATCGTTTCGGTCAGGTCCGGCAGCGGCGGCACGTCCAGCGGCGGATCGACGTTCGGCGCGCCCGCGACCTTCGCCGTCAGCATCTCGTACGCGGATTCGCGGTCGATGGTCTGCCCGTACTTCGCGAACAGCGGATGACCCTGGGCGGCAGTGCGGATCGCGTCGTCACCGACGGTGTCCATCAGCGAGCGCGGCGGCCGGATCCGGGTCCACGCGACCGGCGTCGGGGCACCCTTCTCGGACAGCACGGTGACGATCGCTTCACCGGTCCCGAGCGAGGTCAGCGACTTCTCCAGGTCGTAGAACGCCGTCTTCGGGTAGGTACGGACCGTCTTGGTGAGCGCTTTCTGGTCGTCGGGCGTGAACGCGCGCAACGCGTGCTGCACCCGTGCCCCAGCTGGGACAGGATCGCGTTCGGTATGTCGGTGGGCAGCTGCGTGCAGAAGAAGACGCCGACGCCCTTCGAGCGAATGAGCTTGACGGTCTGCTCGACCTGCTGCAGGAACGCCTTCGACGCGTCCGCGAACAGCAGGTGGGCCTCGTCGAAGATGAAGACGAGCTTCGGCTTGTCCAGATCGCCTTCCTCGGGCAGGGTCTGGAACAGGTCGGCGAGCACCCACATCAGGAACGTGGAGAACAGCACGGGACGCGCGGCCTGGGCACCCAGCTCGAACAGGCTGATCACCCCGTTGCCGCCGAGGACGCGCAGCAGATCCTCGGTGTCGAACTCCGGTTCACCGAAGAACGTGTCGCCGCCGTCGGCCTCGAGGTTGACGATCGCGCGCAGGATGACGCCCGCGGTCGCGGCCGAGACACCGCCGATGCCCTTGAGGTCGGCCTTGCCCTCGTCGCTGGTCAGGTACGCGATGACCTGCCGCAGATCCTTGAGGTCGAGCAGCGCCATGCCCCGCTGATCGGCCCAGTGGAAGATCAGCCCGAGCGTCGATTCCTGGGTGGTGTTCAGGCCGAGCACCTTGCTCAGCAGGATCGGACCGAACGCCGTGACGGTCGCGCGCACCGGGATGCCGATGCCCTCGGTGCCGAGCGAGAAGAACTGCGTCGGGAAGCCGGCAGGTGTCCACGACGGATCGCCGGTCTCGGCGGCGCGGGTGACGAGCGCGTCGCTGCTCTCCCCGCGCGCGGACAGACCGGACAGGTCGCCCTTGACGTCGGCCATCACCACCGGCACGCCCGCGGCGGACAGCTGCTCGGCGATCCCCTGCAGAGTCTTGGTCTTGCCGGTGCCGGTCGCGCCGGCGATCAGACCGTGCCGGTTCATCATGGCCAGCGGAATTCTGACCCGGGCGTTCGGAGCGACGACGCCGTCGTGCACGACGGTGCCCAGTTCGAGGGCAGCGCCGGAGAAGGCGTAACCGGCGGCGATCTCGGCGGCCGGGCCCTCGGCTTCGGCTGCCTCGGCGGGCATGCTCTCCGAGGTCGTCTCAGCCCCGGCTTCGGCCTTCTCCGCTGCAGCGTCGGCCTCGG
>NZ_JBMBTE010000090.1:0-21099 GCF_048897285.1 Rhodococcus sp. O3 | reverse complement strand
GCCTGCACGTCGGGTGTTTCCGGCCTCCGTCCGTTCCCGCGGGCACGTCCCGGCTGCGCCTGACCGCCCGCGCGAACCTGGACGCCGACGATCTCGCCATGATCGAGTCGGTGCTCGGCGACGTCCTCGCGGAGGCACGCGTGTGAGCGTTCTCTGCATCACGGGCACCTCCACCGACGTCGGCAAGACCGTGACGACGGCGGCCGTCGCCGCGGTCGCGGCGGCGGCAGGTCTACGGGTCGCGGTGTGCAAACCCGCGCAGACCGGCGTCGCCGACGGCGAACCCGGCGACCTCGCCGAGGTCACGAGACTCGCCGGTCTCGGCATCGACACCCTCGAACTGGCCCGCTATCCCGAACCTCTCGCGCCGGACACCGCGGCCCGACGCAGCGGACGACCGCTGCTGAACCTGCTCGACGTCGTCGCCGCGGTACGGGCGCTCGACGCGACCCACGACCTGACACTCGTCGAAGGCGCCGGGGGAGTGCTGGTCCGGATCGGCGCCGACGGCTTCACGCTCGCCGATGTCGCGGCGGCACTGGACGCGCCGGCACTGGTCGTGGCGGCGGCCGGTCTGGGTACCCTCAACCACAGCGCCCTGACGGTCGCGGCCCTGCGGTCGGCCGGTGTGCGGTGCGTCGGCACGGTGATCGGATCATGGCCGGCCACACCGGATCTCGCGCAGCAGTGCAACCTCGAGGATCTGCCCGACGTCACCGGTGTACCCCTGCTCGGGAGTATCCCGGCCGGAAGCGGTGCGCTCGATCCGGAGGACTTCGGAGCCGGTGCGCAGGAGTGGCTGGCCGCATGCGGGCTGCTGCCGGAGGCCGTCGACCCACTTCTTCGGCCGCGCGGGTGACGTCGGCCCACCGATCGCCCCGGTGGCTAGTCCTGTCCGCGTGGGGGTAGGGAGACGTCCACGCCCCCGCTGTCGTGTTCGGGGCCCGCGGCCGCGCTGCCGGCCGGGACCCGCTGCCGGAACCGCGCCGCCTCGCTCGGGCCCGTTGCCCCGTCCGGGTCGAGCTCACCTCGGTACGGACCCGGCTTCGGGCGCGGTGCTCCGCCCGGGAACGCGAGCCGCAGGATGGTTCGGTGCACCATGGACCACTGCTTCACCAGCCCTCCGGAGTTGTACGGCAGTTCGTACCGTTGGCAGATCTCCCGCACCTTGGGTGCGATCTCCGCGTAGCGGCTGCTCGGCATGTCCGGGTACAGGTGGTGCTCGACCTGGTATCCGAGGTTTCCGCTGATGATGTGGAACAGCGGGCTGCCCTCGATGTTCGCCGCACCGACGAGCTGGCGCACGTACCAGCCGCCGCGGGTCTCGTTCTCGACCTCGCGAGGACTGAACGTGTAGGTCTGGTCCGGGAAGTGGCCGCAGAAGATGATGCCGTGTGCCCACACGTTGCGGACGATGTTCGCGGTAGCGTTCGCCACCAGCGTGGCCAGGAACGTGCGCTCGACGCCCGGGACCGTGCGATCGAGGATGTCGGCGACACCGGACCCTCGTCCGGTCGGCCGGAGGGACCGCAGCAGCCGTCCGAGACGAGAGGTCTCCGGTTGGCCGAGCCGGCCGCGGAAGGCGAGCTGGGCCAGGCCGAATGCGCCGGCGCTGATCAACGGCCAGCCGACGTAGTCCTTGACGATCTGGGCCCGGGCCTTGCCCGCGATCCCTTTGAGATCCTCCCAGACCTCGGGCCAGGATTTCTCGCCGGCGCGCACGGCCTCGAGGTCCATGTCGTGCAGCGCGACCCCCCATTCGAAGAAGGCCATGAGCAACACGTTGTAGAAGGGCTGGGCCAGATAGACCGGATGCCATTTCTGATGCGGGTCGATCCGCATGATCTCGTAGCCCAGGTCCTTGTCCTTGCCGCGGATGTTGGTGAAGGTGTGGTGGATGTAGTTGTGCGAGTGCTTCCACGCCTTCGCGGTCGACGCGGTGTCCCAGTCCCACGACGAGGAGTGGATGGCGGGGTCGTTCATCCAGTCCCATTGGCCGTGCATGACGTTGTGGCCGATCTCCATGTTCTCGAGGATCTTCGCCATCCCCAGACACGCTGTGCCCGCCCACCATGCGGGTTTCGCGGCCGAACCCAGCAACAGCACCCGCCCCGCCACGGCCAACTGCCGCTGGGCGGCGATCACCGCTTTGATGTAGCGGCGGTCCCGCTCGCCGAGGTCCGCGTAGACCTCGTCGTGGATGGCGTCGAACTCCTCGGCCAACGCCTCGACGGTTTCCTTGCTCAGATGCGCGAGAGGGCTTTCCACGTCGATACTCACCTCGGAGTTCCCTTCGTTCACAGCTCGATCTCGACGTCGCCCTCCGCGGTGTTGATGCAGGTTCGCACCACCTGACCGGTGAAATCGGCAACCTCCCCGGTGCGCAGATCCCGCAACCGTCCCGATTTCAATGTCCCGGTGCAGGTATGGCAGATCCCGATCCGGCACCCGTAAGGCAACTCGGCTCCGGCTTGCTCACCGGCCACCAGGATCGGGGTACCCCCGTCGCAGTCGGCTTCAATCCCGCTTTCCAGGAAACGGACGGTTCCGCCCGCACCGGCGGTTGCGGAGCCGCCGATGATGGGCTGGAAGCGTTCGAGGTGCAGCTTCGCGGGGTCGCCGTGGGTGTTCCAGTGCTCCACCAGCGCGTCGAGCATCTCTCCGGGACCGGAGACGAACGCCTCACGCTCCCGCCAATCCGGGCACAGTGCGTCCAGTTCGGCAGGCTGCATGCGGCCCTCCGTCTCGGTCAGCCGCACGTGCAGGTGGAAGCCTTCCCGACGGCGATCCAACTCGCGCAAGGTGGAGTCGAACATGATCTGCCCGGCGGTCCGATCCGAATGCACGGCCACCACGTCGTCGAGGGCGTCCAGGTGGTCGAGATGACGCAACATGCTCACGATCGGGGTGATGCCGCTGCCTGCACTGACGAACAGCATCCGGTCCGGGATCGGGTCGGGCAACGTGAACACGCCCTCGACCTCGCCGAGCCGGACGATGTCGCCGGGGGTGATCCCACGGACCAGGAACGGCGAGACCGTGCCGGTGGGAACCAGTTTCGGGGTCACGCTGATCAGACCGTCGTCGGCGTGGGGATCGGACGTCAACGAATATGCGCGCCAGTGGTAGACGCCGTCGATGACCACACCGAGACGAACGTACTGTCCGGCTCGGTGCCCGGGCCATTCGTGCGCGGGCCGGATCACGATCGTGGCCGCGGACTCGCCGGCCGGTTCGATCCGCTCGACGCGTCCACGCAATTCCCGCGTGGTCCACAGCGGGTTGATCAACTCCAGGTAGTCGTCCGGGCGCAACGGGGTGAACAGATGCCGCACAGCCTGCAGCAGCCGTCTCCGCGCCTTCGGAACCTTCGGACGTGCACCACGCTCCGCCATCAGTCAACCGTAGAGGACCGCGCCCGCCCCGACCGGCGGTCCGCCGGTTTGTGCGCGACCACCCGGAACCCCACACCCATGGCACCGACCCGGTGCACCTCGTCGACGACGAACCCCGCGTCCTCGAGATAGGGGACCGGATCACGGGTGAGGTGATCGGCGCCGAACCGGACCGTGAGCGGTTCGACCATCCGCATGAGCGTCGCAGCCACCCGGTTGGTAGCCGGCCCGTGCTCGGCGAGGACGATGCGGCCACCGGGCACCAGCACCCGGAACGCTTCGCGGCTCGCCTGCAACGGATCCGGGATGGTGCAGAACGTCAGCGTCGAGACCACCGTGTCGATGCTGTCGTCCGGCAGGTCGAGCGCCTGAACGTCACCGCGGCGCACGGTCGCGTGGTTCAACTGCAGATCGGCGATGCGGGTGCGGGCGATGTCGAGCATCTTGTCGGACAGATCGATGCCGAGGACGCTCGTGACCTGCGGGCCGTACAGCGGCAGGTTCAATCCGGTGCCCACGGCGAGCTCGAGCACGCGACCCTCGGCGCGCGGGACCGCCCACTGCCGGGGCCGACCCATGATGCGGCGTTCCCACCAGTCGATCTGTGTGTCGTACCGTCGCGACAGCGTGTCGAAGATCCGGCCCACCGTCTCGTTGTCCGGTTGTCGCATGGCGCCCCCGCCTCAGCCGTGGTGCGAATCCGATCCCGTCGAATGTACCGAGATCGGAACCGGAATGGACGGTATACCCTGCCGGGTATATTGGGCGAGGCCGTCGAGAGGAAGGACCCGATCGTGCAGGATCGCACCGACGAAGAGTTGTGGGACGAACGCTACCGCTCCCGCACCGCCCTCTGGAGCGGCGCCGCCAACCGGCACCTCGTCGCGGAGGTCGCCGAGCTTGCTCCCGGCACCGCACTCGACGTCGGCAGCGGTGAAGGCGCCGACGCGATCTGGCTCGCGCGACGCGGCTGGACCGTCACGGCCGTGGACATCTCCTCGGTCGCCCTCGAGCGTGCGGCCGGACATGCAGCCGCCGAACCCGCCGCGATCCGCGAGCGGATCATCTGGCGGCACCAGGACATGACCGACTGGGATCCCGGCGACGACGGGTTCGACCTGGTCACCGCGCAGTACCTGCACCTGCCCGCCGGCCCGCGCGACGAGCTGTACCGGCGGCTCGCCTCCGCTGTCGCGCCCGGCGGAACGCTGCTCGTCGTCGGGCATCACCCCTCCGATCTGCAGACGACGATGCCGCGGCCCCCGCGACCCGAATTGTTCTTCACCGGAGGCGATCTCGTCGCGCTGCTCGAACCGGGTTCCTGGCGGGTGATCACGGCCGCGGCGGTGCCGCACGAGGCAACCGACCCGGAGGGTCGCGCCGTCACCGTTCACGACACCGTCCTGTGCGCGCGGCGGCGCTGATCGCCGCGGGTCGTTTCACCTCTCCGCGAGCGGGTCGGGCGAGCCGGAGCACGACGCGCAGCACGGTGCCCGGGCTCATCAGCCGTTCCGGGCGATCGACCAGGGCGGCGACGCGGATGAAGCTCGTGGCGAGTACGGGATCGTGCTCGGCGGCGGCATGTAGACGCGGAATATAGGCGTTGGCGATCCGGATCTTCGGGGTGCGGGTTCCGATCACACCCGGGTAGGCCAGGTCGGCGCCGACCGACATGTCCCACGGCACGTCGATCACATTCGCGACGTCGCGGAAGAACGTCCGTGGGTGGGGTTCGGTGCCTCGTAGCAGGTGACGTCGCAGTGCGATCGCTTCGAGGGCCGCCACCGTCATGCCCTGCGCATAGATCGGGTTGAAGCTGCACAGCGCGTCGCCGGTCACCAGGAACCCGGCGGGGCATCGTGACAGGCGTTCGTACCGCCGGCGGACGCTCGCCGGAAACCGGAACGACCGGGGGTGCTCGATCGGTTCGGCGTCCCGGATCACGTCGCCGAGATCCGGGATCGACAGGGTGCGGGCGAACTCGAGAAAGCCGTCCGGATCGGTGGGCGGATAGTCGCCGAGCATCCCCATCAGCGTCACCAGAAAGCGGTTTCCCTCGAGCATCTGCAAGGCGCCGCCCCGTGGGGCATCGGGCGTCGGACCGATCACGATCCCGCGGTCGCTACCCAACCCTGGGGCCGGGGCACGATAGATCCGGGTCGTGTAGCCGAGGCCCACCTGGATCCTCTCCTCGTCCGGAGGCTCGAAACCCATCTCCGACAACCATTTCGGGGTGCGAGAACCTCGTCCTGTCGCGTCGACGACCAGGTCTGTGTCGAGGACTTGCTCGGCGCTGCCGTCGGTCCGCCGAAGCACACGGACACCGGTGACGCGGCGACGGTCGGACGTCGTGGTCAGGCCGACGGCGTCGCAGCGGTCCACGAGGGTGACGCCGGGTAGTTCGCTCACCCGGGCACGCACGCGATCCTCCAGGAACGGTCGGCTGGCGCTGAGGACGGTCATCCCGCTCTCCGGCTGCGGAAAACGGTGCCCGTTCAGGCACCATCGCACGTCGCGCAGATTGTCCAGGGTGGGCACGCCCTGCGCGACCATGTCGTGGGTGAAGCCCGGGAACAGTTCCTCGAGGACCTGTTGACCGCGTTCGATCAGCACGTGGGTGTGCCGCGCTTGAGGCACACAGCGGCGCGGGACCGCGCTGTCGGGAAGGTGATCGTGATCGACCACGATCACCTGCGCATACGCCTCGGACAGCACCCGGGCCGCGAGCAGGCCGGCCATTCCGGCGCCGACTACAACTGCGCGGTGACCGATCCGGGTTGTCATGGCAGCCTCCTCATGTGATGACGACATTCATGAGAAGGGTGCGAGGATTCGGTGCTCGATCACCAGTCCGATTACTGCTCGGTGGTGCTCATTCTTGATGCCCGTAGACTTCGCGATCCCACAACCACGAGACGATCTGTGCAACCCCCTGCGTGAGGTGGCGCCGATATGTGCTGAACGGCAACCCGAGCATCCGGGCGGCGGCCTCCTGGGTCGCGGCCGGGCGCAGGTACGTCCGGTCGACCGCTCGTACCAGTTTGTCGGCACGGGGATCGTCGGCCAGGGCGTCCACGGCATCGCGAAGCAACGAGTCCAGTTCCGCGACATCGGGTTCCGCGCCGCCGTGATCGCATACGACCCTGGTGCGCATCAACGGATTCCGTCGAAGCAGGTCCGGGCGGCGCCAATCGTGCAGTGCCTGCCGAACCGCCTGTTCGAACTCGGGGTGTGACAGCACCAGCAGTTGCGGCGTCGACTGCCCCGGCGCAGCGGGATTCTCGGACAATGCGCGAACGGCAACCTGCTCGAACCAGGCATCCACCGGGACGCGACGGAAGTCGTGTGCAAACAGCCCGACTCTGTGCGCACCGACCTCGAAATCGGCGCCTTCGGCCCGCGGGAGGTCGGCGACCGCGAAATACTCGTTCCACCGGTCCGGTTCCGCCAGCGTGAGGAAGTCCCAGGACAGCCTCGGGGTGCACAGATACCGCTGCATGGTCGTGATCGGGATCGCGTTCAAGGTGGGAGAAGGGTCCTGATAGGCGGCGTCGTCGATGACGAACCGGGTCTGGGTGATCGTCTCGTCCCTTCTCGGCGGCGAATGCCTGTGAGCGTAGTCCCAGGCGGCTGCGGCACCGGGATCTGCTGCCAGGTCTTCGGCGGACGCGCGGCTCAGGTCGAGCAGCGCGAAGAATCCGCGCGCACCGCCGTCGGAGCGGCGCACGAGGTAGAACCCTTCCGGTTGGCGCCGAAACCAGGTGGCGGCTATCTCTGCCGACTCCGCGCCCTCGTGGGAGCGGACCATCTCGACGATCGTTTCGCGATCCTCCGCGCGTGCGGGCTCCGGGTAGTGCCGGCCCCACGACCCCCAGTCCACCGGGGAGAGGACCCCGGGCAGATTCCGGAACACGAACTTCAGGTCGAAGATCACCCGCTGCTGTTCGCGTCCGCTGCACGACATCAGCCTGCGACGCAGGTGCCGCCACACGCGGTTGAACACCGTTGTGTAGGAGTCGAGGTCGCGCCACCGCAGATCGGCGTCCACGACGTCGCGAGCGAGATCGTGCGGGAACAGCCCCTCCGGGCCTGCCTCGACGAACGACAACTGCCGCAGCCACCCGAACACCTCGTGCGCGTCGTCGAGTTCGAGGACGTCACGCAGCAGGGACTCGGTGGTCACCCGGGCGAGGGCGCACACCTCGAGCGCCCGGCGGTGCAGGTGACTCGGCACCGCATCGATGAACCGTTGCATGAGAACCCCGATGAGGTTGGGGGTCAACGGATCTGCCGCGACCTCGCCGCCACGCGATGCCACGTCGGCCACCAACGACAACGCCAGCGGATGCCCGTGTGTGACCTGGCAGATCCGCTCGTGCAACCGCGCCGGCACCCCCACCTCGAGAAGGAACTCCCGGCATTCGCTCGGGGTGAGGTTTCGCAGGGACACGACGCGCAACAGCTCGCGCCACGCCGCATCGGCCCGCCACCCCGGGCTGGGCGGTGTCCGGGACGCGATCACGGTGAACGCCGTCGCGGGTAGCCGCGGCAGCAACCGGGTCCGCACCCACTCGTCGATCGGCGCCAGCGCCTCGTAGGTGTCGACGAGAAGGCAGAGTCGTTCCTCCCCGCGCGCGATCGCCCCGGTGTCGGGCACGTCGACGACCTCGCTCAGCACCTCGAGTACAGCCGCGGGGGAAGGGGAGAGGTCGCGGCCGTCGATCCGGACGACCGTGGCGCCCGCGTCCGCCGCGATCTCCGCCAGCATCTCGAGCAGCGCGGTCTTCCCGATCCCTCCGGGACCGTGCAGGTACAGCACGGACCATTGCGGATCGGTCGACTCCAGCCTGGCCCGGACCAGTTCGCGCTCACCCTCGCGGCCGACGTAGGTTCGCCGGCGCCTCGAGTCGAGCAGATCTCCGAGCGGTATCGAGGACCGTTCTCTGTCCTCCATACGACCAATGCTAGGAGCAGTACGGCAGAGTCCCGAGTTCTCGCCGTACTACCCCTGGTGTGCGTTACCACTGATGTGCGACGTCCAGCACCACCCGGGAGCCGTTGGGGCCGTCGAGTGTGAACACCCGGAACGGCAGCCGGGCGCGGACCCCGACGCCGATCGTGGTCTGCCCCTCGAAACTGTTGGCCCACGCGACCTGCCGCAGGGTGCGGTAGCCGGTGACGTCGACGACTTCGCCGCGGTTCGCCGGTGCCCAGTAGGCGGGCGCGAGGACGACCACCTGCAGGTACGCTCCGCCGCGCAGCGGCACTAAGAACCCGGACCCGTCCTCGTACACCGCGGGGACGTAGCCGACGCGATAGCCGGCCGCGGGCCCGGCGAGGTCGACGACGATCCGATCGAAACACTCGTGCCGGCCCGAGCGGACCGCGGTGACCGGTGAGGTGACCATCGTCGGGTTCGACTTGTCCTGCGAACCCCAGTAGATGCCGCAATAGGGCGTTGCGGCGGACGCGGTCGGGCTGATCAGTCCGATCCCCGCGATGAGTGCGAGCATCGCGAGCCACACATGGATCCTTCTCATTGTCTCGTCCTCTGTGCGTGGCTGATGAAATGTCATCGCAGAGGATCCGACGTGCGTTACAGGCGCATCGCGCGCAGACGACGCAATGTGCGCGTGACGCAAGGCATCAGGGTTCGGTCGGACCCAGCGCGTCCCAGAATCGGTCGGGCACCGCGGGCCAGTCGTCGTGCCACCGTCCGGCCTCGTGGTCCGCGCGCAGATCCTCGAGCAACGCCCTCAGATGCGGCCCGCCGTCGAGCAGGTAGCGCACGATGCCGAGGGTGGCGCACTGTGCGGTGATCGTCGCGAGCAACCCCTTCGCCTCGCCGGTGCGTCCGGCCGCGGCGAGGATGTCCACGAGCAGTCGGCGAGCCTGCAGTAGCGCCCGCGGTCGGCCGGCATCGGCGAGCATGTCCACCCACTCCTGTGCCCAGATGCACGCCAGTTCCGTTGCCGCCGAGGTGCCTTCGTCGAGCAGTGCCCGGATGGCGACGGACTCGTCGAGTTGGGCGGTGAGCGCGTCGACCCCGTGGACGGGCCGTCGTCGCTGCGCATGGGTGATCGGTGGGGGCGGCGGCACACCCGCGGCCGGGGGCAGGCCCAACCGCACACGTTCGTCCTCGATCCGGGCCCTCAGCCGGGGCAACGTCAGCGCCTGGGCGGCTCGGGCGCCCGACTCCAGGCGCTGCGCCGCCGCTGCGCGATCGCCCCGAAGGGCCTTGACCCGGGCGCCGATCGCGTACCGGGCCGCCTTGAACTCCACGCTCCCGCCGCCGTAGTCGAGGAGGTAGGCCTCGTCGAGGAGACGTTCGGCATCGTCGAGGCGGCCCTGCTCGTACAGCAACTCGCCGAGCAGCGACTCCGCGAGCCGTACCGCGACCGAGTGCTCGTCGCCCTGGCTTCGGGCAACCCGCAGGGCCTGCCGGAACCGCTGCTCGGCGGCGGTGATGTCGAGTCGCTCGTGTGCGGCGATGCCGAGATAGCAGTAGCCCTGCGTCTGGATGTACGGCCCGTGACTGCGGGCGTGATACGGCTCGGCCCACTCCTGGAGCCGTTCCGCCGCATCGAAATCGAACCGGTAGACCGCGGCCATGACGGCGAGGTGCGCGGCCGCGGACACCACCCAGGGGGACAGCGAGCCGGCCCGGGCCACTGCGGGGCGGATCAGCTCGTCGACGGCGTCGAAGCGGTCGCACCGGACCTCGATGACCGCTCGCACCATCCCGCACTCGGCGCGCAGGTCCTCGGCTTCCTCGGCAGCGAGGGAAGCGGTGGCGAGAAGTGATTCGACGGCATCGACGGCCTGCTCGGCGGGTCGCACGCGGTTCGACAGGACGGCGGTCCAGGCCACCATCAGCTGCAGACGCGGACGGGTGGTCAGTACGGACGGGGGCAGCTTGTCGAGGAGGGCTTCCGCGGATGCCACCTGGGACAGTTCGAGCAGGATCGTGCCGTGCCGTTCGACCAGGTCGACGGCCATCTCCTCATCTCCCGCGGCTTGGGCGTGGGTCACCGCGTCCCGGATGATCTCGTGTTCGGCGAACCACCGGGCCGCGGTGTGGTGCAGTTGCGTCACGCGGTCAGGTGTCTCGCGTTCGATCCGGCGCTGCAGGAACTCCCGGAACAGGTGGTGGTAGCGAAACCAAGTGCGCTCCTTGTCCATTCGGCGTAGGAACAGGCCTCGGTCCTCGATCTCCTCGAGCAGCGACTGGCATCGTGTCTCGCCGGTGAGCGCGGTTGCCAGCTCGGCGGAAACGAATTCGCAAATGCACGTGGCGAGCAGGAATTCGAGTATTCGGGGTTCGAGTGTGGCGAGGACGTTCTCGGCGAGGTATTCCCCGATCGCATGGTGGCTGCCGGTGATTCCGTGGATGAGGTCCGCCGGGTCGTCGCTGTCGCGCAGGGACAGCGAGACCAATTGCAGCGCCGCCACCCAGCCGCCGGTCGCGCGGGTCAGGGCGTCGACGTCCTCGTCGGTCAGGCGCAGTCCGGCCCGCTCGACCAGCAGCTGTCGCACCTCCGCTTGGTCGAACCGCAGGGCGGCAGCGTCCACCTCGATCAGCTCGTCGCGCAGCCGCATGCGGCTGAGGGGCAGTCCGGTGCGGGCCTGGCTGGTCACGATCACCCGGAGGTGACCGGGATCGGCGTTGTCCAACAGGAACGCCATCGCAGCGGTGCCCGCGGGGTCGGAGATTCTGTGCCAGTCGTCGATGATCAGGACGACTTGCTCCCCGGACTGCTGAAGCTCGTTGATCAGCGTGGTGAACACGTACTGAGCTGCGCCGTCGCCGTGCTCCTCGAGAACCGCGCCGAGGTCCTGGGCGAGGTCCGGCCGCACCCGGCGGAGGGACTCGACCAGATGCGCCAGGAGCCACAGGGGTTTGTTGTCGTCGTTGTCGACGGACAGCCAGGCCACCTGGACGCCGGTGCCGGCAAGTTCACGCGACCACTGTGCGGCCAGGGTGGTCTTGCCGAACCCGGGTGGAGCGGTGATGGCCGTCAGCGTGCGCTGCCCGCCCGCACGCAGCAGCTGCAGCAGTCGCTCACGGACCACCAGGGGACGAGTTGCGGACGGAGGACGCAGTCGCGTGGCGGGCACCGGAGGGGTCAGCGGCCCCGAACCGGTGCGCCGGCGATAACCGGAGCCGGTGGTGGAACCGAAACGAGTGGTGCCGGAGCCGACTGAATCACCGATCTCGGGCACCGCAAGCTCGTCCACCGGCAGCCCGTGACGCTGCTGGACCGTTCGCAACTGCTCGCCGAGTTCGGCTGCCGTGCCGATGCGTGTGGTCGCATCCCGGTCCATCGCGCGCTCGATCACAGCGCAGACGTCATCGGGGATGTCGATACCGCCTTGCAGGTCCGGCGCCGGACCGCCGGTGATCCGGAGGAACTGGGCGACCACCGATTCGCCGCGGCGCCGCTCGTACGCCGCGTGCCCGGTGATCACACAGAACAGGGTCGCGCCGAGCCCGTACACGTCGGCGGAGCGGGTGGGGGGTTGTCCGGAGAGCACCTCCGGGGCGGTGAACGCCGGAGATCCCGTGATCGCGCCGTCGGAGGTTTCGAAGGCCCCGGCGATCCGCGCGATCCCGAAGTCGGTCAGCTGCGGCTCCCCGTAGTCGGTGAGCAGGATGTTCGCCGGTTTGACGTCCCGGTGCAGCATGTTCATGCGGTGTGCGGTCTCCAGCGCGCCGGCGATCTTGACACCGATCCCGAGGGCGTCTTCCCAGCGCAGGGGTCCCTGCGCTCGGAGTTGGGCTTCGAGCGAGTTGCGGCGGTGGTACTCCATCACGATGTACGGCTGACCGGATGCGGTGGCACCGACCTCGTGGACGGTGACGATGTTCGGGTGGCCGGACAGTCGGCCCATCGCACGCTGCTCACGCAGGAAGCGTTCGAGGTTGTCGGGGTCCGGTTCCGAGGTCAGCACCTTGATGGCCACGGTGCGGTCGAGCGCGGGCTGCCGACACCGGTAGACGACGCCGAATCCACCCCGGCCGATTTCGTGCACGTCCTCGAACCCGGCCGCGATCAGTTCGGCCACGATTCGCGGCGGGTCCTTCCGCTGCGTCGCCTGCGGATCGATCTCCGCCATCGGCTGCCTCGTCCATCAAACCGGGGTTGGTCGAATGCCCCAATCATATGCCCGTGACATCGGCTTATGCCCTGAGATCGGAGGTGGACGGGCCGCGAACGACGTCGCCGGCTCCCGGGTGCCGAGTCGGGTCACCCGAAACGGTCGTAGTGGATGGTGTCGAGCGGGTGGCCGCTCGTGCTCAGCAGCTGCAGGACCGCATCGACCATGGGCGGTGGTCCGGCCAGGTAGATGCGCGCCCCGGTGAGACTGTCGGCGTGTGCGGCGAGCGCGTCGGTGACATAGCCGCTGGGCGTCGAGTCGTCCGCGCACGGAGTCGATGTTGTGGCGTGCAGGCGACCGTTCGGCAGCCCTGCCAGGAGATGCGCCAGTTCCGATCTCCCGACGAGTTCGTCGACGGATCCCGCACCGTAGAAGGCCCGCACGGGCCGGGGGTCGTCGGCCGCCGCCAGTTGCTGCGCAAGCGCGAGGATCGCCGAAACCCCTGTGCCACCGGCGATCAGAACGATGGGCAGCGTGTCCTGTCGTAGCCACATGTCGCCGTACGGCAGTTCCATCGGGACAACCGAACCCAGCGGCAGGGAGAAGAGCCGTTCGCTCCCGGCACCGCCGTCGTAGCGCTTGGCGATGAACTCGACCTGATGATCTCCGGACGTGGCCGCCATCGAATAGCAGCGTCGCAGGTCCGGGCCGAGTTCGAGGAGTGCGAACTGTCCTTCCCGATACTCGGCCGGCCGATCGAGCCGGAATCGGAAGCGGTGGATGTCGGGGCCGAGTTCGTCCACCTGCTCCAACTGCGCGGTGTAGTCGCCGGTGCCGAGATGAGCGCGCGGGGACTCGTCGGTCCAAGTCGCCTTGACGACGAGGTCCGAGCAGGCCGCGCTCTGGCACGCCAGGATCCGTTTCCGCCTCTCGTCCCGCGGATGAATCGCCGGTGCGGTGTCGAACAGCGGATCGATCTCACCCTCGGTGAGCGTGAGCTTGCAGGTCCCGCACGCGCCCCAGCCGCATTCGAAAGGCAGCCAGACTCCGGATCGACGGGCGGCGGCAAGGATTCTCTCTCCTTCACGGATCTTGAATTCCGCGTCGCCCGGCGTCACTCGTACTCGAAATACGGATGTCACTGTTCGTCCTCGGCTGGATCCAGGAGGCCGCATGCCTGCAGGTACCGATGTTGTGCGGCGGTGACGGCTTCGGTCAGGTCGACGGCCGCCATCGGCTGGGGTGCCTTCTCGAGCATCCGGCCGAGGCTGTCGACGGCGTCGAGCACGAGCGGTTGCCACTGTGCGATCCAGGAGAGGAGCACGTCCTTCAGTTGGGGGTCGCGTTCGAGGGAGTATCGGACGAGGGCGGCCGACCAGGTCTGACTACGCTTGCTGTCCTCGCCGAAGTCGGTGAACAGGCTCCGCAGGAACTCGTCGCCGTTCTGCCCGGCGAGCGCGGCGAACTGCACGTTGAGCAGGGTGTCGAGCAGCGGCTTGACCACGAGGTTCAGGGCCGCGAAGCTCTCACCCCAGTCGTAGGCGATCAGAAGCCGTTCCAGGGCCTCGCGCAGCGGCTGCCACAGAGGGTCCTGTTCCCAGGCGGTCCGCGCGACCTCGGTGGACGCGAGCCGGTCCTCGTGAGCGTTCGCCAGAACCTTCGTCCAGTAGGCGAGGCGTTGGATGCGACGCATCTCGTCCGCGGCCTGGAAGTTGGCGCAGTTGGTGATGAACGAGGACGGTGCCATCTGGCCGACGTACAGACCCGTCATCTGCAGGATGTGCAGCGGAAAGCGCAGTGGTACGAGGAAGCGTTCGAGCGTTGCGACCCATTCCGGGTTCAGATTCGGAGCCGACTCCGCGTGTTCGTGCTGGTCGATGAGTTTGTCGACGAACACTTCCCGCTCGTCCTGTGAGGCGACGTAGTCCTTGTAGGTGAGCTTGTAGGGGTCGCGGAACTGCTCCCAGTCGTCGACCTGGAAGGGTGATCCTTCCCGGTGCTGCAGGTACCAGCCGTTGAGGGGCATGCCCGGGTGTTCGAACGGCTGCGGATCACGACGGAAATGGGTGTGGAAGTTGGAGGTGACGACCTCGTAGGGTGACGGCTTGCGGCGCACGTCGCCGAGAAGGCTCCAGGTCTTGGGCTTGGCCTTGATTCGCGCGTTCGATGCCATCTCAATCTTTCCTTTCCAGAAACCAGACGATCTCGTCGTCTTCGACCTGCTTCATGCGACCGGCGAATCCGCTCAGCGCCGGTTCGAGTTCGACCAGCGGGAAGTCCCGTCCGAGTTCGAGTTCGAGGCTCTGCCGGGTGAGCCGGCAGTATTCGGGTACCTGGATGCGGACGTACCCTCCCTCGTCGGACACTCGAACGTCCGAGTCCGGGTTGTCGGCGATGATCGCGTCGGCGACGGCATCGGCGAGGTCCATGTCGAGGCCGCGCATGAGCGGTCCGACCATTTTGGGTGTCAGGTCTGTCATCTCCGCCTTCTAGCTCTCGTTGGCGCGGTTGTAGTGGCGTTTGCCGTCGTTCGGGATACAGACCTGGATCTGCTCGTCGGTGACACGGACGGGGAAGCGGAAGAGCTTGCAGCCGGTGGGGTTGAGTCCTTCCCCGGTGCGCATGTCGAATTCCCATTTGTGTCCGGGACATTCGAGGGTGCCTGCTTCGTCGTTCCACTCACCGTCGGCGAGCAGCACTTCCTGGTGCGGGCACATGCCCTGGAAGGCCAGGATCTCGCCGCCGTTGTGGTGGACCAGCAGGATCTGCTCACCTTCGACCTCCACGTCGAGGATGTCGCCTTCCCACAGTTCGTCGGTTTCGAGTGCGTCGGTCCAGCCGACTTCGGGGGCGCTCATCGGTATCCCACCTGCAGCACGTCGAGCGGGCCCACTCCCGCATCGGTCACGGTGGCGGTGTCGGCGAGTACCCGGCCCTGGAACCGGACCTGCAGGGGTCGGGGCTGGGCTGCGACGCGGCGGCCGGCGGCGTGGTACGCCACCTTCTCGGCGACGACCGACATCGGGTCCGTGTCGTCGATCGGGACGAGCAGAACGACGAAGTCGCCGTCGAAGATCCCTTGCACGGGAAACAGTGCCATGTCGAGATCCTTTCTCTCAGCTGGCCTGCCGGCTGCCGGGTTGTCCGGCGAATGCCCAGGCGTAGTCCGTGGCGTCCTGTCCCCGTTCTGCCGGCGACAGACCCATGTAGTTCAGAGCGCCCTCGATGGTCGGTGGCTGGACGACTCCGCTCAGGAAGCGGTCGATGATATTGAGATGCCCGGCGAAGCGTTCCGGGTTCTGCTCGTAGACCCACTTGCACGGTTCCGAGCAGAAGAGCCGGCGCCGGCCGTCGGTGTCCAGGATCAGAGGCTCGGGGCTGTCGAGCTTGCCGACCAGGTGGCCGGCCGGGTTCACGAGCGGGATCTGGCACATGTTGCAGACCATCGGGAACGTTTCCGGCAGGGTCAGTTCGGGTTTGCCGGCGCGGATGTTCTCGGTGATGGCGTCCCACACCTTGCCGAACGTGTCGTTCCAGCCGGGATACTTCTCCTCGAGCCAATCCCGTTCCTCGGGGGAGACCCCGGCGTCGGGATTCCACCAGACGGTCGGCCGCCAGCCCCACACCCCGAGATGCAGACCGTGGTGGTACCAGTCCAGCTCCTGCAGGAAATGGCTCTCCCAGTACCATGGCACCTCGAGACCGAAGTCGCGGAACTGGTCCACGAACTGCTTGATCACCATCTCGTTCATGAATTCCTTGAACGAGTGCTTGCGGTGCTCGAGCGGGGTGTAGTAGTCCATCGACAGGCCGGTCAGCAGGGCGAAGATGTGCCAGGTGCGCCAGAACATGTGGTCGACGAGCTTCTGCGCGACGTCCGCTCGACCGTTGGCGATGAGGACCTTGATCGTCGGTTCGCCCTGCTGGGCGTGCCGGGCCTCGTCCGTCTGAATCGACGAGATCAACGATGCGAAGTCGACGTCACCGACCTTCATCGCGTCGGCGGCCATGCCGAGGAACTGCAGGTTGGTGAAGCCGGTCTCGAAGGTGAAGGTCAGCTGGATCGCGGTCGAGACGGCGTCGTTGGCGGTGAACATGTCGTCGAAGAGGCTGCGTGCTGCGATCACACCCCATTCGTTGGTGTGAAATGCCTTGTGCGCCCAGTCCGCTCGGGGTTCCTTCGACAGGAGTCCGTGGGGGAAGAAGGTCTGGATCTGGCCGTGCCGGGTCTCGTCGAGCGTCCCGTAGGTGGCCATGTTCCGCCACGCGGCCGACCGGCCGAACCGGCCCATGCGGGCCTCACCGGTTCCTGCCAGGTATTCGGGAACCGCGATGGCGCCGTAGTGCGCCAGGATCGCCGACTTCCATCCGGGGTCGAGGTTTTCGTACATCGCGGAGCGGGCCAGGATGGAGTTGACCGCGTAGACGGAGGTGTCCTTGCCGACCTGGTTGTGGACGTACTCCGGGTAGGTGATCTTGTACGGTTCGTCCCAGATCCACCACTGCTCCGTCGGGATTCCGTAACTGTTGGACTGGACCTGCGGCCATGCCTGGTCTTCCTCGACGTAGCGAAGTGTCCAGTTCATATCCCGCGTGAGGTCGTACCATTCCGATCGCGCAAGCTGTGGCATGTCGTATCCCTTACTGTCGTGCTTGGTGTGTGCAGGCCGCGTTGCGGCGAAAGATGCTGCAGCGGATTCGTGATGGTCCGATTCCCGCTATCCGGGAGTCCGATTCAGTTCGAAGGTGTGCAGGACGACGAGTGTGCCGTCCCTGAGGCGAGACGGCCGAATTGCTACCTCTGCCTTGTGGGTCGGGGCCGTGTCGTCCACGACCAGCGAGACCGTGCACCGGTCGTATCCGGGTGCGCTGACGTGGATCTCGATCGCATCGGTAGCGGCGCGCGAACCGTGCGCCAGGATCTCGAAGGATCCCTCGGGTTCGGCGTCGAGGAGCACGCCCCATACTCCGACGACGGCACCGGTCACCGCGGCGCCGTCGTCGCCGACGATCTCGCCTGCGAGAAGGAATTCGATTGCCTCGCTGTCGAATTCGTTCACCGTGAGTGCCGCGGGTGATGCGAGGTGTGTCGAACGGGCTGCGGGGGGCTCGACGCTGATGACGGACATGTGGATCCCTCTCCTTCTTCTCCGGACGGGAATTCCGGCTACGTGCTCGCCTTCGTTTCGACGGGTTCCCGCTCGCGTGGAGAAAATGTTAGGTGGATCACAGGTGGAGGAATATCCGCCCGGCGCAGGGTCTGGCCGGATTGCGCAACGAGTTCGGAAGCCGCGTCGACGCCGGCTTCACCACGTCGGCGACAGGGAGCCCTGTGGGTCCCTGTTGCGCAGAGTCTCGGACGGTGTCTCGCCGAACTTGCTGCGATAGGCCGCGGCGAAGCGACCGAGGTGCGTGAAGCCCCATCGGAACGCGCTGTCCGAGACGGACGTCTGCACCTCCGGGTTGCAGAGTTCCGCGTGCACACGCTGAAGGCGGACTTCACGCAGATAGGTGGTCGGGGATACGCCTACGTAGCGCTGGAACCCGGACTGCAGCGTCCGGGCGCTGACCCCGATCGCACGGGAGAGTTCGGAGATCGTCCATGGTTCTTCCGGCTGTTGTTCGAGCAGGTCGATCGCCTGCTTCACGACGCGCGGCCGCGCCGGTCCGTGTGTGCTGAGCAGCTGCTCGGAATAGTTGTGCGGCTGGCCGACCAACAGGCCTGTCATCACCAGCTCTTCGACTCGTGCGACCAGCAGCGGCTGGTGCCCCGTCTCCGCGTCGCGTTCCATCTCGGCCTGCAACAGCCTGACACTGTCGACCCAGGTGTGCAGCGACGGGGTCGACAGGTCCATACAGAAGTCGAAGCACAGCGGCGCCTTGATCTCGCGGCCCAGCAAACCTTCGAGTTGCCGCTCGAGGGCATGACGCTCGATGCGCACGAAGAACATGCTGTAGTCGGGGTTCAGGGCGATCATCGAGGGGTCGTCCGCACGATAGGCCACGCCGTGGTTCGGTATCGACACAGCGGTTTCGTGCCGGCCGCGCCGCGCTTCCGCCCTTCCCGTCAGGGGCAGAGTGAAGAAGTACTGCGCCTCGGTCGTCGGTGCTTCCAGCGTGATGCGGGATTCGTACTTCAGATACGCCAGAGTGATGTGGCCGAGATTGGCGGCGTTCATACGTGCATTCGGGGACACCGCACCCACGGCCTGCACCTTGTGGGGAACCAGGAGGCGGGCGCCGACATCGCGGATGACCTCGAGGTCGCTGGTGCGGAACTGAGTGCAACGGGCAAGGGGTTCCATCGCCATGTGAGCAGCACCTCTACTTCTCTGGTCCCCCCGCGAATGCGTTGTGCGAAAGACTGCGTTTCGCGAAAGACGTGGGGCAGCCACCGCGGGTGTGGTGTGACCCGCGTCACGGCAGTGTACGCCGAGGAGGGTGCTCGTGCCAGTTTCGGTCGGTTTGCGGTGACCGCGGAGATCTGGACAGTGCAGTCGCGTCCTACGAGTGCCGGTCACGCGTTCCGGGCGTGGCGCTCAGTGCGACCTCCTCGAAGTGCGTGCGATTCTTCCGCTGCCACAGCACACCACCGCCCGCGGTGACGCCCTGTGCTTTCAGTTCGCGCTTGAGGATCTTGTTCGTCGCGGTGACCGGCAGGTCGCGGTCGATGCGCACCCAGCGTGGCCACGCCTTCGGCGACAGGTCGGACTGCGCGGCGAGGAACTGCTCGAATTCGGCGGGGGAGAGGTCGGCATCATCCTGCAGGACCATCGCCGCCATCACCTGATCGCCGACGGTGTCGTCGGGCACCGCGTAGACGGCGACCCGGTTCAGGGCGGGAAGGCGTTGCAGGATCCGTTCGATCGGGGCGGCGGCGAGGTTCTCGCCGTCGACGCGCATCCAGTCGGCGGTGCGTCCGGCCAGATAGATCCACCCGTCCGCATCCTTGTAGCCGAGGTCGCCCGACCAGAACATGCCGCCGCGCATCCGCTCGCCGGTGGCCTCCGGATCGTTGTAGTAGCCGGAGAAGAATCCGCCGCCGTGTGTGTTGACGAGTTCACCGATTGCCTTGTCCGCGTTGATCAATGCGCCGTTCTCGTCGAACTCCGCCGGCTCGCACTCGGTGAGGGTGTCGGAATCGTAGACGGCGACACCGTCGAGACCGCGGCCGATCGACCCGGGTGGGGTGCCCGGTTCGCGCGTGATGATGATGGCCAGTTCCGTCGACCCGAATCCGTCGAACACCGTGCAGTCGAAACGACGCGAGAACTCCGCGATGTCGCGGTCGGTGGCCTCGTTGCCGAACGCCACCCGCAGCGGATTGTCGTGATCGTCGGGTTTTCCGGGTGTGGCGAGAACGTAGGCGAGAGGCTTGCCCACGTAGTTCATGTAGGTGACGCCGTAACGGCGGACGTCGTCGAGGAAGCGCGACGCCGAGAACGACACCGGCACCATCGCGGCGCCGCTGTTGATCGCGACGCTCCACCCGGCGACGATCGCGTTGGAGTGGAACAGCGGCATGGACAGGTAGCAGACGTCGTCGCCGGTGACGGCGAACCGGTCGACGAGGTTGCGTCCGGAGAAGAGCACCGTGAGGTGCGCGACCTGCACGGGTTTCGGATCGCCGCTGGTGCCGGACGTGAAGATCATCATGAACGTGTCCATGACTGCCGCTTCGCGGTGCGGGGTCAGGTCCCCGGCCGACGCGACCAGCTCGGCCCATTCCGGTGTCGAGGTGTCGAACACCCGCACGCCGGTCAGGTCGAGGCCGTCGAGCAGTGGCCGGTGTTCGGCGTCGGTGACGACGATCTGACAATCGGCCCGCCGGATGTCCCGGGCGAGACCGTCCCCGCGGCGGGTGGTGTTGATGCCGCACAGCACGTACCCGCCCAGGCCTGCCGCGGCGATCGCGGTGAGCATGTCCGGGGTGTTGCCGAGCAGGGTGCCCACGTGCACGGGCCGAGCCGGATCGGCGATGGCGAGGAGTGCGGCGGCCTGCGCCGACGCCTCGCCCAGATGTTCCTGCCAGGTCCAGGTGCGGTCGCCGTGGACGAGCGCGACCGTGGTGTCGTCGAGGCGCTCGCGCAGTACCTGCTGGACGGTCTCGGCCATCGTCCTACCTTCGTGTCGTGGGGGCGGCGTGCCGGCCGCGGGCCGGTTCCGGGGCGGCTGCCGCGACCTCGGCGGCCTCGTCCGGGACGGTTCCGAGGTGGCGGGTGAGGAACAGGATCTGATGATCGACCGCAGCGTCGAATCCGCGGTGACCGGCGTAGAGACCGAAGTGGTCGCACGGATAGTGCCGGACCTCGGCGCGGGCGGCGAACCCGGCGACGGCCGCGGAGTGCGGGGGTGCGCTGCGATCGAAATCGGCGATCTGCATCAGCACCGGGCAGCGCACGTTCTTCGCCTGCTTCGCCGGCCGGTACGACCCGAGCTGCATCGTGATGTCCGCGTCGATCTCGTTGCGCCAGGTCGGTCCCGCGATGCCGGTGTAGTCCTCGAAGTAGCCGTCCAGGCTCAGTGCCGCAGGCTCGCCGGGGCGGCCGACCACCGCGATCGTGGTGCCGGTCCGCCCGGTGAGGGCGCCGACGCGGCTGCGCAG
>NZ_JBMBTE010000089.1:0-21336 GCF_048897285.1 Rhodococcus sp. O3 | reverse complement strand
CGAGCACCGCGGTGGCACGCTCCGGTTGCTCCCGAAGGATGCGCAGGGCGCTGCGGGCGGCGCCGACGGCCGCGGGAGCAAGCCCGGTGTCGAAGATGAAGGTCCGGGCGGTGTCGATGAGATGTTCCCGGATCCTGCTGTCGCCGAGGACGATTCCGCCCTGTGCGGCGAGCGACTTGGACAGCGTCGCCGTAATGACGACGTCGGACTCGCCGGCGAGGCCCATTTCGTGTACGAGTCCGCGTCCCCCTACACCGCGGACGCCCACACCGTGGGCCTCGTCGACGAGCAGCAACGCGCCGTGCGCCCGGCACACCCGGTGGAGTGCCTGCAGCGGCGCGAGGTCACCGTCGGCGCTGAACACCGAATCGGTGAGAACGAGGGCGCGCGGTTGTGCGCGCGCGGCGAGGACCGCCTCGACGAACTCGACGTCGCCGTGGGGCGCGACCTGGATCCGCGACCGCGACAGGCGGCATGCGTCGACGAGCGAGGCATGGCAGCCGGCGTCGGAGACGATCAGGGTGTCCGGGCCGCCGAGTGCAGTGACCGCGCCGAGGTTCGCGGCGTATCCACTGGCGAACACGAGACCTGTTTCGGCTCCGACGAATTCGGCGAGTTCACGTTCGAGCAGTTCGTGTTCGGCGGTCGTGCCGGTGACCAGCCGGGAACCGGTCGCGCCCGCACCCCAGCGGCGCAGTGCGGCCGCGGCGCCGGCGACGACCTCGGGATGCCGGACCAGGCCGAGGTAGTCGTTGGATGCCAGGTCGACGAGGCGGGAGCCGGAGGTGCGGGGCAGCAGTGTGCGGTGCAGTCCCGCGACGCGGCGCTTCTCGGCGGCGTCGTCGAGCCAGGCCAGACTGACGGGTGCGGTCATGGAACGACACGATACTTGAACGGCGTTCAAGTGGCCAGGCGGGACGAGCGCTACCCGACCGTCGCCGGGTTCGGGTCAACCACCGACCCCGTGGGCGGGCTCGTCCGACCGGGCACTCTCCTGCAGTTGCCGGGTGGAGTCGACGATCGTCCCGCCGAGCCCGGCAGGCTTCAACGCGACCGTGCCGCCGCGAGCATCCCGCCGGTGATCGCCGCGAGGTCGTCCGCGGTGCACACGTACGGCGGCATCGCGTAGATCAGGTTCCGGAACGGACGCAGCCACACCCCGGCCGCGACCGCCGCGTCGGTGGCGGCGCGCATGTCGACGGGTTCGGCGAGTTCGAGCACGCCGATCCCGCCGAGCACCCGCACATCGGTCACCCCGGGCAGTTCCCGGGCGGGTTCGAGACCGCTCGTGAGGCCGGCGTTCAGGGCCGCGATCTCGGATCGCCAGTCGCGCGAGAGCAGCAACTCGACCGCCGCGACCGCGACCGCGCACGCCAGCGGGTTGCCCATGAACGTCGGCCCGTGCATGACCCCGCCGCCTTCCCCGGCGCTGATCACCTCGGCGATCCCGGAGGTGCACAGGACCGCCGCAAGGGTGACGTATCCGCCGGTGAGGGCCTTGCCGACGCACATGATGTCGGGGCTGATCCCGGCGTGGTCGGCGGCGAACAGTTCACCCGTGCGACCGAACCCGGTGGCGATCTCGTCGAGGATCAGCAGCAGTCCGTGTTCGTCGCACATGCGCCGCAGCTCGCGCAGATAAGCCGGATCGTGGAATCGCATGCCGCCGGCGCCCTGCACGACCGGTTCGACGATCACCGCGGCCAGTTCGTCGGTGTGCTCGTTCAGGATCTTCTCGAACTCGGCGACGTAGGCGGGATCGAAGTCGCGCGGCGGTGCGGGGGCGAACACCTGCCGGGCGAGCACGTCGGTCCACATCGAGTGCATGCCGCCCTCGGGGTCGCACACGCTCATCGGGGCGAACGTGTCGCCGTGGTAGCCGCCGCGCCACGTCATCAGCCGGTGACGCCCGGGACGCCCGAGCGCGCGCTGGTACTGCAACGCGAGTTTGATCGCGACCTCCACCGACACCGATCCGGAGTCCGCGAGGAAGACCTTGTCGAGGCCGTCGGGGGTGATCTGCACCAGCAGTTCGGCCAGGCGCGCGGCGGGCGCGTGGGTGAGCCCGCCGAACATCACGTGGCTCATGCGTCCGAGCTGCTCGGTGACTGCCGCGTCGAGCACCGGATGCCGGTAGCCGTGCACCGCTGCCCACCACGAGCTCATACCGTCGACGAGTTCCCGCCCGTCCGCGAGAACGAGCCGGGTGCCGTGCGCGTGGTCGACGACCAGCGGCTCGGTGGAGGCCGGGAACGCCCCGTAGGGGTGCCACAGGTGCGCGGCGTCGAGTTCCGCGATGCGGGATGCGGGCAGAGACGGCGAATTCACGGCCCCGACTGTAGGCGGTTTCATGCGCGCACGAAGCAACGCATAGGGTGGCTGCCCGTACCTGTGTGCTTTCGTCACAGCAACAGCTCGGTGCCCGCCTCCGAGTCCGACCGGCCCGGAAGGGAGCTCATGCCCGTCACGACGTTCACACCACGGCTGCGGTCGGCGGACGGCGGTGCCGTCATGTCGGCTCAGCGCGACCGTGCCGTCGCGTCGGCTCGGCGCGCCGATCTCGACGGCCTCCGTGGCCTCGCGATCGCTCTGGTCGTGGTGTTCCACGTGTGGTTCGGGCGGGTGTCCGGTGGTGTGGACGTGTTCCTCGCGCTGTCCGGTTTCTTCTTCGTCGGGTCTCTGCTGCGTGTTACCGAGTCGGCCGCGCCGCTCGATCCGCGGCCGGTGCTGCGCCGGGTGGGCCGGCGGCTGCTGGCACCGTTGGTGCTGGTCCTGGCCACGGTCGCCGCGGCCCAGGTCGTCCTCACTCCGCCGACCGGGTGGTTCTCGGCGGCGGAACAGGTCTTCGCGTCGCTGGCCTTCCTGCAGAACTGGCATCTGGCGCGCACCGCGAGCGACTATCTGGCGGCCGATCCGTCCGTGAGCCCGCTGCAGCATCTGTGGTCGATCGCGGTGCAGGGGCAGTTCTACCTCGCCGCCGTGCTCGTGGTGTTCGCCCTGGCGTGGGTCCTGCGGCGCCGCGGCCTGCCCACGCGGATGCCGCTCACGGTGCTCCTCGCCGTGGTCACGGCCGCCTCGTTCGGCTACGCCGCATTCTCGGGTGCGGCCCGGACCTGGCTGTACTACGACAGCGCCGCGCGCCTGTGGGAGCTGACGCTCGGCGGGCTGCTCGTGTGCCTGCTGCCGTGGCTGCGGGTGCCGCGGTGGGCCGCTGCGACGCTCGCGGTTCTCGCGCTCGTCGTGTTCCTCGGCTGCGGTGCGGTACTCGACGGCCGTGTGCAGTTCCCGGGACCGTGGGCTCTGGTGCCGGTCGGGGCGGCGCTGCTGCTGGTCGTGACCGGCGCGACCGGATCGACCGCGGTGTCGCGTCTGCTGGCGTCGGCGCCGCTGGTGCGGCTCGGTTCGATCGCCTACGCGCTGTACCTGTGGCACTGGCCGGTGCTGATCATGTACCTGATCGTGCGGGACCGGCTCACGGTCGGAGTGCTCGGTGGTGTCGGGGTGATCGCCCTGTCGCTGGTGCTGGCCGAGGCCACCACCCGGCTGGTGGAGGACCCGATCAGGAAGGGCACCCCGTCGTGGGGACGCACCTCGCTCGTCGCGGCGCTGACGACCGTCGGCGTGGCACTGGCCGCCGTCTCCGTGGGGTGGGTCCAGTACGTCGACCGTTCCGCCCGCCAGATCGCCGAGCTGCCGAACCTGTCCACCGACGTGTATCCCGGCGCCGCCGTGTTCGACCTGCTCACCGATCCGGTGAGTGCACCGGTGAAACCCCCGCTGACGATCGCCGACCGCGACCTTCCTGCCACCACGCTCGAGGAGTGCATCGCCGTGAACGGACAGCAGGAGCCGCTGTCCTGCACCTACGGGGATCCGACGGCGAGCCGCCGGATCGCCCTGACCGGCGGCTCGCACTCCGAGCACTGGCTGCCCGCGCTGGATCTGCTCGGCGTCGAGCATCACTTCCGCGTCGACACGTACGTCAAGGTGGGGTGTCCGCTCTCGGCTCCGACGTCTCCGCCGGCCGAGGACTCGGCGACCTTCGACTGCGACACGTGGTCGACGAATGTGCTCGCCGAACTGGCCGCGGATCCGCCGGACTACGTGTTCACGACGTCGACCCGTCCCCGCGGGGAAGGCGAGGGTCCCGGCGACTACACCCCCGACCGGTACGTGACGCTGTGGGAGACGCTCACCTCGTACGGCATCCCCGTCCTCGCGATCCGGGACACGCCGTGGCTGAAGGACGACGGCATCCCCTACCGCGCCTCGGATTGTCTCGCCCACGGCGGTGACGCCTACGCGTGCGGCGTCGCGCGGTCCGATGCACTCGACATCGTCGATCCCGCCCAGGCCGCGACGGTGCATCTGCCGACGGTTCATCCGCTGGATCTGTCCGACGTGGTGTGCCGCCCGGAGCGGTGCCTCGCGGTGGAGGGAAACGTCCTGATCTACCGCGATCGCGACCACCTCACCGCCTCGTACGTGCGCACCCTGGCGCCAGAGCTGGGCCGTCGGATGCGCACGGTCACCGGTTGGTGGTGACCTGTCCCGCTCGCCGGGATAGTGGGGGCCGTTCCGATTAGTGTGGGCCGGTATGGACCCCAGCGAAACGACCGCGCCCGGTGACTCCTCCGAGGAGGAACTGCTGGTCTGGCCGGGCACCCCGTATCCGCTCGGTGCCACGTACGACGGCGCCGGCACGAACTTCGCGGTGTTCTCGGAGGTCGCCGAGAAGGTGGAGTTGTGTCTGATCGCCCGCGACAACACCGAGACCCGCATTCCGCTGGAGGAAGTGGACGGGTACGTGTGGCACGCGTACCTGCCGATGGTTGCCCCCGGGCAGCGCTACGGCTACCGCGTCCACGGACCGTACGACCCGGCGCAGGGTCTGCGCTGCGATCCGAGCAAGCTGCTGCTCGATCCGTACGGTAAGGCGTTCGACGGCGCATTCGACGGCGACCCCTCGCTGTACTCGTATGCGGTCGCGGTGCCGGAGGCCGACGACAGTGCCACCGAAGACGAGGACGACGAAACCGGGGCCGACGAAACCCGGGCCGACGAGGACGCGGCCGCCGAGGAGGACACCGCGCTCGAAGCCGAGGGGTCGGAGCCCGCCGACGAGGACCCACCCGCCGAGGACGAGACGGGCGACGAACGGTCCGGCGACGCCGACGGTTTTCCGCAACTCGATTCGCTCGGGCACACCATGACCACGGTGGTCATCAACCCGTTCTTCGACTGGGCCACCGACCGCCCGCCGCGCCGGCCCTATCACGAGACGATCATCTACGAGGCACACGTCAAGGGCATGACGGCGACACACCTCGGGATCCCGGAACAGTTGCGCGGAACCTATGCGGGACTGGCACATCCGGTGATCATCGACCATCTGCGCGATCTCGGGGTGACCGCGATCGAGTTGATGCCGGTGCACCAGTTCATGCACGACCAGGTACTGCTCGACCAGGGCCTGCGAAACTACTGGGGTTACAACACGTTCGGGTTCCTCGCCCCGCACACCGATTACTCGTCGTCGACGAAACCCAGCGCTGTCGTCGCGGAGTTCAAGGCGATGGTGCGCGCCTTCCACGAGGCGGACATCGAGGTGATCCTCGACGTCGTCTACAACCACACCGCCGAAGGAAACCACCTCGGGCCGACCATCAGCTTCCGCGGCATCGACAACGCCGCCTACTACCGGCTCGTCGACGACGACAAGGCCCACTACATGGACTACACGGGCACCGGCAACAGCCTCAACGCCCGCCACCCGCACACCCTGCAGCTGATCATGGATTCGCTGCGGTACTGGGTGCTCGAGATGCACGTCGACGGGTTCCGGTTCGACCTGGCGTCGACGCTGGCCCGGGAACTGCACGACGTGGACCGGCTGTCGGCCTTCTTCGATCTGGTGCAGCAGGACCCGGTCGTCTCGCAGGTCAAGCTCATCGCCGAGCCGTGGGACATCGGCGAGGGCGGTTATCAGGTGGGCAATTTCCCCGGGCTGTGGACGGAATGGAACGGCAAGTTCCGCGACACGGTCCGCGACTACTGGCGCGGTGAACCCGCGACCCTCGGCGAGTTCGCGTCCCGCCTCACCGGGTCGTCGGATCTGTACGAGGCGACGGGCCGGCGTCCCGGCGCGTCGATCAACTTCGTGACCGCGCACGACGGATTCACGCTCGCAGATCTGGTGTCGTACAACGAGAAACACAACGAGGCCAACGGCGAGGACAATCGCGACGGCGAATCGCACAACCGGTCGTGGAACTGCGGCGTCGAAGGACCCACCGACGATCCGGAGGTCCTGGCCTTGCGGGCGCGGCAGCAACGCAACATCATGGCGACGCTGATGCTGTCGCAGGGCACCCCGATGCTCGCCCACGGCGACGAGATCGGCCGGTCGCAGCGCGGCAACAACAACGTCTACTGCCAGGACAACGAACTTTCGTGGATGGATTGGTCACCCGAGAGCGTGGACACCGACATGCTCGCCTTCACCCGCAACGTGATCCGGATGCGCCGCACTCATCCGGTGTTCCGGCGGCGCCGGTTCTTCGAGGGCCGGCCGATCCGCAGCGGCGACCAGTCCCGCGACATCGCGTGGCGCACGCCGGGCGGCGACGAGATGACGCCCGAGGACTGGGACAGCGGCTTCGGCAAGTCCCTCGCGGTGTTCCTCAACGGTGACGGCATCCCCGAGCCGGACCAGCGCGGGCAGCGCGTCGCCGACGACACGTTCCTGTTGTGTTTCAACGCCCATCACGAGCCGATCGACTTCGTCACCTCGGGCGGACCCGACGACCCCGACTGGACGGTGGCACTGGACACGGACAGCCCCGACGGCCTGCGGGACCTGACGGTCCCCGCCGGTGAGTCGGTGCAGGTGCAGGCCCGGTCGTTGATGGTGCTGCGGCGTCCGCGCAGCCAGGACTGACGGCGCAGCGAGCTGTCGTTGGGTTCCTATTCCTCGGAGTCGACGACGGCCCGCAGGGTCGCGAGGTCCTCGGCGGTCGTGCTCTCCGGCTGCAGGACGGCGTTCCATCCGTCGACGTATTCCGTCGTGTACTTGTGGCCGTGCCCGCCGGGGACGCCGGTCGAGAACGGCAAATCCGCGGTGACCTGCCAGAACGTGACGAAGGGGATCCAAACCATGTCCTCGAGCACGTCCGTGCCCGGCGCCTCACCGATCCAGTCCGGCTCGTTCAGGATCAGGTGCGGACTCCACCACACGATCGGGTCCGACGGGTGCATCAGGTACAGGACCCGGTTCCCGTCCCACGGCTGGGCCTCGGGCGGGATCCCGGACTCGGGATCGTTCGTGAACCGCACCGTGCGACCGTTCCGGTAGATCGGTTCGGCCTCGGGGCTGCCCGGCTCACGCCGATCGCTGAACTCACGGAAGAGGGTGTTGAAGTTGGGTGGGCCGGCGAACAACGTACCCGCGGTGCGGTTGCTCAGGTCGTGTTCCCCGCTGAACGCGGTCTCACCGCCGAACGAGCCCAGGCTCTCCCCCGCGACGAACAGCCGGGGACGACTGTCCGGCGGAAGTTTCAGCCACTCCTCGTAGACCGCGTCGAACAGATCCCGGCCTGCTTCCCGGGCCTTCGACTGGTCGACGAGATAGGAAATCCACGACGGCAGGTACGAGTACTGGATCGCCACGGTCGCCGCATCGCCGCCGGTGAGATATTCGAACGAGTCGACAAGGGCCGGGTCCACCCAGCCGCTGCCGGTCGTGGTCACCACGAGCAGATTGGCCCGCTCGAAGCCGCCGGCCCGGACCAGGTCCTCGACGGCCAGCGCCGCACGGGCCTCGGAATCGTCGGCGGACGCGAGCCCCGCGTAGACCCGGATCGGCTCCTGGGCGGGCCCGCCCGCGAACCGGCCGATCTCGTCCGTCGACGGTCCGTCCCCGATGAAGGCACGTCCCTGGTAACCCAGCGTGTCCCACGGCACCACCGACTCAGGGCCGCCCGATCGCAGGCCGGTCGTGGGCTGCTGCACTCCCTCCGGGGTCTGCGTGTCCCGCAGCGAGAACGCCGAGTTGGCGACATCGACGAGACCACCGAGCAACAGCCCGGAGACGACCAGGTAGACCAGCACGGCCACCAGCACCCAGCCGACCGCGGACGCCGCACTGCGGCCGATCCACCGATCGAGCAGTTTCGCGGTCCACCGGTAGATGCCGCGAATACCCCGCCCCATCGCCACCAGCAGGGCGAAGACCAGCACCGCGATCACGGGTGAGAGAACGGCCAGCGGAATGTTGTATTCGGTGACCCCCATCAACTCCCGAATCCGATGCTGCCAGTACTGCCCGAATCCGAATGCGACGGCGAACAGCACCACCGCGGTGACGGCGAACACCAGCCACGCACGCCGGCTCGGACGGCGTGGACCACGGTCGGCGAACGCACGCCACACCCAGGCCGCGAGCACACCGAGCCCGTAACCGATCGCCGCGGTGATTCCGCAGACCAGCCCCTGTAGGAGCCCTCCGCGCGGGAGCAGGGACGGCGTGAACGACAGGCACGCGAAGACGAGCGCACCCCAGCATCCGGGGAGCGTGACGTACAGCAACCTGCGGCGCGACTCGGTCGGTGTCGACTCTCCGTCGTCGACCTCGGTTCCGGACCGGTCTGCCTCGGCGTGCCCGACGCCGGCGGGGACCTTCGGCTCCATGGCTACCTCCGCATACAGGATCCCCCGCAGGGAACCGTCGCGCCGGTGTTTCCCTGTCACAGCCGAACCCGGTCCGCAGCGCCCGCCCCGAGGCCCCGCCGGTGCAGGTGCCGCACCTGTCGGGGATCTTCGGTAGGTTGCCCGGCATGGCGACACCCCACGATCGCGACGTGCTCGTGCTCGGTCCCGAAAACCCCCGGGGCATCGTGCTTTTCGGGTCGGGATCCGGCGGGGATCCGGCCCGGTACCGGACCGTGCTCACCGCGCCGGCGGACGCCGGTTACCGGGTGCTCGCACCGCACCACCCGCGGTTCGTGCCCGATACCGCGACATCCGACGAGTTCGTCGAACGCCCGCGCGGACTGAAGGACGCGCTGGCTCGGCACGGCGGGAGCGGGGATCTTCCGGTGTTCGCGGTGGGGCATTCGATCGGCGGCTGGGCCGCACTGTGCCTGGCGGGTGCCGTGCCCCGGGACCCCGACGGACACCCGCTGCCGGTACCGACCGAACCGCGGGTGAGCCGGCTCGTGCTGTTCGCGCCGCCGCTGGGCTGGTTCCACGGGCCGGGAGCCCTCGACGCACTGTCCGTTCCCGTCACCGTGTTCGTCGGGGAACGCGACCCGATCACCCCGCCCGCGACGATCGAGATCCTGCATCGCAGCCGCGGGCAGGTCGACGCACAGGTGCTGCCCCGGGTCGGGCACTTCGATTTCATGGACGCACTGCCGCCGGGTGTCGAACCGGACCCGGCGCTGGATCGGGCCGCGTTCCTGCGGGATCTGGGCGAGAGCACCGTCGCGGCGCTCGCGCCCTGACCCGGTGACGGCCTGGCTGTCCCTACCGCGGGAGTCGATGCACCTCCACACCACCCACAGCACCGTTCTCGATCGTCGCGGTCATGTACGTGCAATACGGCTGCCGACGCCGATCCGTCGGCGAGCCCGGATTGAGCAAGCGCAAACCACCGGGGGCCGTGGTGTCCCACGGAATATGGGAATGGCCGAACACCAGCACATCCGTGTCCGGATAGGCCGCCGCCATACGCTTCTCCCTGCCCGCCGAGGGCCCGGTCTCGTGCACCACCGCGATTCGAACACCGTCGAGCGTCACCCGGGCGATCTCCGGAAGCCGTTCCCGCAAGGCAGGCTCGTCGTTGTTACCCCAGCACGCGACGAGTCGGGCGGCGCGTTCCTCCAGGGCGTTCAGCAATCCGATCTCGATCCAGTCGCCGGCGTGGACGACGACGTCGGCGCGGTCCACCTCGTTCCACACCTCGTCGGGCAACCGGCGCGCACGGGCAGGGACGTGGGTGTCGGCCAGCAGCAACAACCTCATGGGCCCAGTGTGCCGCTTGCCGGCCTAACTTCCGGCCCGCCCCCGCGCCCACGCGGCCCACAGGGTGGCGTATCGACCGCCGCTGCGGAGGAGCGAGTCGTGCGAGCCCTGCTCGACGATGGCGCCGCGGTCCATCAGCACGATCCGGTCGGCGGTGGCGGCCTGGCTGAGCCGGTGCGCGACGATCAGCGCCGACCGACCCCCGAGCGCGGCCTCGGCGGACCCCTCGAGCAGGTTCGCGCCGGCGCTGCCGGCGTCGGCGGTGGCCTCGTCGAGGATCACCAGTGCCGGATCGAGCAGCACGAGTCGTGCCAGTGCGACCTGCTGGACCTGCATCGGCGACAGGTCGTGCCCGCCGTCGCCGACGATCGTCTCGATGCCGTCGGGCAGCAGTTCCACCCAGTCCCATGCGTGGATCCGGCGTAGGGCGTCGCGGATCTGCTCGTCGGTGGCGTCCGGTGCGGCCATCCGCAGGTCGTCGGCGAGCGAACCCGCGAACACGTGCGTTTCCTGCGTCACCAGCGCGACCCGGCGCGCACGCTCCGATTCGTCGAGGTCCGCGAGGTCGGCACCGCCGAAGCGCACGGCGCCGCGCACGGGCCGGTGGATGCCCGCGAGAACCGCCGCGAGAGTGGTCTTGCCGGCGCCGGAGGCACCGACCAGCGCGACGTGCTCGCCGTCCGCGATCGTCAGCGACACCCCGTCGAGCACGGGGTCCTTGCCGGGGTAGGCGAACGTGATGTCCTGTGCTTCGAGCGCCCGGCCCTGCGGCGCCGGCGTGGCCGTGGTCCGGTCGTCGGATCCGAAGCGTTCGCCTTCGACGGTCACTCCGACGATGCGCACCAGCGACGCCGCCGCGGACTGCAGGTCGTCGGTCACCATCAGCAGTTCACCGATCGGCCCGAACAGCCGCAGGAAGAAGAGCATCGCCGCGGTCGCGGCGCCGACGGTGAGCCCCTCGTTCCCGACGAGCATGTAGCCGACTACGAGAATGGTTGCCATACCGATGAATTCGGCGAGGTTGATGCCCGCGAAGAATCGGTTCTGCACGACGCGGGCGCGCAACGTCCAGCGGACGACTTCCCATGAGCGTCCCTCGATCTCGGTGAGCAGCCGTCCGGTCAGGCCGAACGCACGTGCCGAGTCTAGGCCGCGGATCGCGCCGAGCACCTCGTGTGCGCGTTTCGCCATCGCTGCACGCTCCCCGGTGTAGACGGGGGGTGCCTCCCGCACGTACCGCCGCACCGTGAAGATGTGCACCGGCAGCACGACCACGACGACGGCGAGGAATCGCCAGTCCAGCGCGGCGAGGCCGACGACGGTCGCTGCGATGGTGAACACCGACGTCGAGATCGCCGGAACACCTTGGGAGATGGCGGTGCTCACGACCTCGACGTCGTCGGTGGCACGCGACACCAGGTCGCCGCTGCCCGCGGCCTCGACCCGCGACAACGGCAGCCGCAGCGCCGAGGCCAGCATGCGTTCGCGCAGCCGGGCGAGGACGGTCTCGAACAGCTGGGCCGACGCGGCTACACCGGCGCCGGTGAGTCCGGCACCCGCGACGGTGGCAACGACCATGAGAATCGCGAGCCGCCACACGTCGCCGGAGTCGCCGCCGTCGATGGCGATGTCGACGATCCGGCCGAGCGCCCACGGCATGACCAACCCGAGCGCGGCGGCCGCGACCAGCAGCGCGACGACGCCGATCAGGCGTGCGCGGCTGCCGGACAGCGCGGCGAAGAAGTGCGCGGTGGTGGTGCGGGCGTCGGCGATGGGGAGCGGACCGGCCGGTGCGGTCTCACGGATCGCGGTGCTGGTCATCGGTGGGCCTCCACGGGCGTGCCGGCCGGGACGGCCGAGGACAGTGCGGGTGCGTCGTCGGCGGCTCCGCGATGGACCAGACGTCCCTCGGCGAGGACGATCACCTCGTCCGCTGCCGCGAGATGCGCCGGGGCGTCGGTGAACACCAAGGTCAGGCCGTCGGCGCGGGCCTGCCCCAGGCGCTCGGCGACATTCGATTCCGTGACGGAGTCGACCGCCGTGGTGGGGTCGACCAGCACGAGCACCGAGGAGTCCGCGGCGATCGCCCGGGCCAGCGCGACGCGCTGCCGCTGACCACCGGACAGCAACCGGCCCGCCTCCCCCACCGGGGTGTCGAGGCCGTCGGGGAGGACCGCGACGACGTCGTCGCAGGCGGCGGCGAACACGGCGCGGGTGATGCGGGTGTCGCGATCCGCGGCATCCGGATCGACGGCGGCGGCGATGTTGTCGAGCACGGATCCCTCGAACAGCGCCGCGTGGTGCGGGGCGACGCGCACGGTGGCGATCGCGGTGTCCTCGTCGAGATCGAACAGGTCGGTGTCGCCGATCCGGACGGTGCCGTTCTCGGGCGGGGCCGAGCGGGACAGCACCTCGACGAGCGCGGCGGTCGTCGGCGCGTCGGCCACCACCGCGACGAGTCCGGTTGCGGGCAGTTCGAGATCGAGGTCCCGGACCGGTCCGTGGGCGAGGCCGTCGAAACGGAGCGGACCGGCAGTCGCGCCGACGGTACCGATCTCGGTCGCGGGCGGTGCCTGCAGCACGGTGAGGACGCGGCGTGCCGAAGCGAGCGCGCCCGCCCACACGGCGCCGGCGTTGGTGCCGAGGGCGCTGAGCGGCCCCATCACGAACTGGGTCAGGCCGACGACGGTGATCAGCTGACCGATGGTCAGGCCGCCGCCGACCGCCATCAGACCGGCGGCGACACCGACGGCGACGACGAACAGGCCCGACACCGACTCCATCGCCGCGAGGTAGGCCCCCTCGGAACGGGAGGCGGCGAGCACTCCGCGCAGGGCACGCCTGCTCGCCTCGAAGTAGCGCCGGGCGGCGACCTCCTCGGCGCCGATGCCCTTGACCACCCGGAAGCCGGTGACGAGATCGGTGGCGGTGCCGGCCGCTTCGCCGGCCATCTCCTGCTGGTGTTCGCTGCGCGCCCGCAGCGGGCCACCGGCCTTGTCGAGGATCCACAAGATCATGGGGGCACCCACCAGGATCGCGACACCGAGCGGCCAGGAGATGGTCAGCAGCACGATGCCGGTGAACACGACCGCCGCGATCTGCCCGATCGGGTAGACACCGATCGCGCAGGCCATCGCGAGGCGCTGCACGTCCGAGGTCGCGATCGACAGGGACACGCCGGGAAGTCGTGCGGGCCCGGCCATTCCGCGCGGGTCGAGGATGCGGTCGGTGACGCGGGTGCGCAGCTGGTGCTGCACCGCCTGCATGCCGAGCAGCCCGAGCCGGGATCCGAAGCGGAAGGAGAACGAGAGCATCGCGAAGACCGCACCGAGCACCACCAGCCACAGCAGCAGCTGGGTGCCGTCGTGGGTTGCGATGGCCCGGTCGATCGCCAGGCCCATCACGACCGGGACCAGCGCCTCGCCGACCTGGTGTCCGACCATCAGCGCCGCGGCGGGCACGGTCATCCGTCGTGCCGCGAAGATCGTGCGGACCGCGAGTCGGCGGGCGGTGGTGTCGTCGTCGACGCGGATCGGCGGGGTCGCCACCGGTCGGTCGCTTCTGAACGTCAGCGGGCGCAGCTTCATGGCTCCTCGGGGGGTTGTGGCACCTGGCGGGGGCCGGTCAGGCGTCGTCGCCCTCGTCATCGTGGTGGTCGAGATTGACGACTCCGCGCTTCCAGTAGCCGTCGATGTCGACCCGTTCCTTCGGCAGGCCGAGCTCGCGGCGGAAGTACCGGCGGATCGGCTTGAGTGTGGTGGCTTCGCCGGCTGCCCACACGTAGTAGGGGTCGGCGGGAAGCTCGGCAGCGCGGATCGCCTCGATGAGCATGTCGGTGCTGCCGGGTGCGGCACTGCCGCGGTGCAGGTAGGTCAGCCTCGCTTCGGCGGATCGCTCGAGATCGAGTTCGTCGCTCGCGTCGCGGACCTCGACGAAGGCCTGGATCCGGGCGGTCGCGGGAAGTTCCTCGAGCCAGCGGGCGAGCGCGGGCAGCGCGGTCTCGTCCGCGGCGAGGATGTAGGCGGGGTATCCGGTGGGGACCAGGATCGACCCGCGGGGGCCGAGCACGCCGAGGGGTGCGCCGGGTTCGGCGGTCGCGGCCCAGCGACCGCCAGTGCCGTGCTCGTGCAGCACGAAGTCGAGGGTGAGTTCACCGGCCTCGGGATCGAACGCGCGAACCGTGTAGTCACGGAACTCGAGGCGCCGGCCGTCGGGTTCGATCCATTTGCCGTCGCCTTCGATCGCGGGCATCGCGATGTCGCCGGTGTCGTCGGGGAAGAACAGTTTCACGTGGTCGGTGGGCCGCCCGGTGCCGTGCGGGAAGCCCGCGATCTCCGGGCCGCCGACGACGATGCGCCGCATCCGCGGGGTCAGGTCGACCCTGCGCAGAACCGTCAGCCGACGGGGCACGAGATCGTGCATCACGATCTTCTCGGTCAGGTCGTCGAGGTTCTCCGCCGCGGTCATCCGGGGGCTCCGTTCTTCGGGGGTGGGGTGGGCATGACGCCGCTGGATGCGTGCGTGCCGTCGCCCCGCGAATGGGGCGACGGCACGAAACTACGTCACGGCTGAGCGTCGGCTCCCTTGTCGACAGCAGCCGAGAACTGCGGGCCGTACTCCTCGATGACCCACTTCAGGCTGATCGGGGACGGGAACGCGGCGGCGCGCGGGGTGCCGTCCTCGCTCGGGGTGATCACGACGGATCCGCGCTGGATGACCGGCAGAGCGGTCCACACCGGGTTGGTGTCGAACACCGAGGTGTCGGCGGTGTTGGGAACGACCCACAGCATGTCGGCGTCGAGCTTGGACGCCTCCTCCCAGCTGATCTGGCCCTTGCCCCAGTTGCAGTCGACGGTCTGCGCGTAGTCGCTCAGCTTCATGCCGAGCGAGGTGAGCACGCGGGCCATGTTGTCGTCGTTGGAGCACAGGACCCACAGGCCCTCCGCGGACGGGGACACGACTGCGTTGAAGGTCTTGCCCTCGAGTTGCGGGTTCTGCGACTTGACCTGGGCAACAGCGGTTTCCGTCTCGGCGATGGCCTCGTCGGCCTCGGCGGTGCGTCCGACGGCCTCACCGATGCGGCGGGTGTTGTCCTGCCACGAGTCGGAGTTGGCTTCCTCGGTGTAGTGGACGACCGGGGCGATGGCGCTGAGCTTGGCGTAGACGTTCTCGTCAAGCCCGTAGAACGTGGTCGCGACCAGCAGATCGGGATCGAGGGCGGCGATCGCCTCGAAGTTGACCTCGTCGTTGTCGTCGGTCACCGCGATCGCTTCGATGTCGGACGGGAAGTGGCCCTGCTCCCACGGGTAGCCGGCGGGCACGTCCAGACCCGGATCCGGGTACGCGATGGTGCTGACACCGATCGACGCCAGGATGTCGGCGTCGGTCTCGGACAGCGCCAGCACCCGCTCGGGCTGCTGCTCGATGACCGCGTCGCCGAATGCGCCGTCGATCGTCACCGTGGTCCAGTCCGAGTCACCGCTGCCGGAGGCCGTGTCGTCGGAGTTGCTCGAACATGCCACGGGCAGCGTCACCACTGCGGCGAGCGCCATCAGCCGCGCGGCCAGGCCTCGGGAAGCACTGATCTTCATTCGTCACTCTCAGGTGTCAGGTTAGGTTAGGTTCAGTTAAGGAGCGCCTCACCCTAGCAGCACTGGGCGATCCGTCTCAATCGGTTCATTTGCCGGGTTACATCACGGGTCCGACCCGCCGAATCACTCGAGACAGCCCGCGCGACCGGCGAAGAAATCCGTTGCGTCGACCTCGGTTCCGTCGTCCAGACGCAGGCGCTCGAGCACCAACGCGGGGTTCCCGCCGTTCCACGCGTCCGCGCCGCACACGACCGCGATGCCGTTGCCCTCGGGGACCGTGACACGGCCGGGCGTCCCGCCGAAGAGCCGCGGCGAGACCGAGGCCCTCAGGACGCGCAGTCGCTCGCCCTTGTAGTAGGTGAACGCGTTCGGGTACGGATCCGCCTGCGCCCGCACCAGCCGCTCGATGGCGTCGGCCGGCCACCGGAAGTCGATGTGGCTGTCGCGCTCGGACCGCTTGTGGAAGTAGGTCGCCTGCGCGGGATCCTGCGCGGTGAAGTCGGTGCGCCCGGATTCGAGCAGGTCCAGCGCGTGGAGCAGCACCGGCTCGATGAGGTCGACGGTCGCGTGGAACAAATCCGTCGTGGTGTCCTGGGGGCCGACCGCGACGGCCTGCTGCGCGACGATCGGGCCGCCGTCGAGCGAGTCGTCCATCAGGTGCGCGGTGACACCGACGTGGGACTCGCCGTTGATGAGCGCCCAGATGAGCGGCGAGAAGCCCGCGTACTTCGGCAGAAGCGAATCGTGCACGTTGAGCGTGCCGAACCGGGGCGCCTGGTAGATCTCCCGCGGCAGCCACGTCCGCCAGTTGTTCGCGACGATCAGATCGGCGTCGGCGTCGCGCACCGCCTGGATCAGCGCGTCGTCGGGGCGCTTGCCCACGAACACCGGGATGCCGTTCTCGCGGGCCAGATCCTCGACCGAGTCGGACCACATCTGCTCGTACGGATGATCGCTCGGCGGGTGCGTCACCGACAGCACCACCTCGTGCTTGGAGCCGAGCAGCGCCGACAGCGTTCGGTGGCCCCAGGTCTGGTAGCCGAAGGTGATGACTCGCATGGTTTCTCGTTTCTCCTCTGGTTGCGGCCGACGCGTGTCGGCTCGATTCGTGCGGCCCGGGCAGCCGGGCCGGATCGGTCAGTCGTCGGCGAGCGGCAGACCCGTGTGGTCCGCCCACCAGCGCTGCCAACGGTCCAGGGCCGCACCGGTGTTCAGATGTTCGTGGTCGATGTCGACGGAGAGCATCTCGACCGGCGCGGCGAAGTACTCCGACCACCGCTCGCATCCACCGGCGCCCTCGGCGGCGTGTTCGGCACCGACGACCACGTGCCCGCGGGCACGCACGAGCCCGTGGGTGGGTTCGGTGCCCATCAACCGCAGGCAGCGGTCGAACGAGTCCATGAGTGCCGCCGCGTCCCGGTCGCCGAGCACCGACAGCGGACCGGTCCCGGCGCGGTTGCGGGCCTGGACCGAGGCGCGGGTCTCCCCCGCGATCTCCTCGAGACCGGCGAACTCGGCGAAGGCGCGGACCACGTCGGCCTCGCGTTCCTCGTCGGAGCGCACCCGCACCTTCCCCTCCGCGACCGGCGGCGAGTCGAGGATCGTCACGGCGGCGACCTCGAATCCACGCGCTTCGAGTTCGCGGGCCACCGCGAACGCGATATGCCCGCCGTACGACCAGCCCATCAGGTGGTAGGGACCGTCCGGCTGGGACTGCACCACGACATCCGCATAGGCGACGGCGAGTTCGGTCGCGGTCTCGAAATCCCGCCCGTCGCGGGCGTGCGCGGGATCCTGCAGACCGATCACCCGGACATCGTTTGCCATCCGCGCCGCGAACTCCGCGTACACGGTCGAGTAGCCGGATGCCGCGTGCACCGCGAAGACGGTGTGCCCGCCCTCGCGGCCCGGGGCCAGGACGACCGGGATGCCGTCCCCGCCGCGCACGCCGATCGAGGCACGGCCGGCGATCTCGTCGACGAGGCCGGCGATCGTCGGGTTCTCGAACACCGAACGCAGTGCCAGTGCGATGCCGAAGTCGTCGTCGATCGCCGCGACCAGGCGGGCCGCGGCGAGCGAATGACCACCGAGTTCGAAGAAGTTGTCGTCCACGGAGATTCGCGTGTCCTCGGGCAGCGCGAGGATCCGGACGATGTGCCGGGCCAGCACGTGCTCCTGATAGGTCTGCGGCCGTCTGCCCGAACCCGCTGCGAGCGGGGCGATCTCGGGCAGCGCGGCAACGTCGGCCTTGCCGTTGACCGTGGTCGGGATCGCGTCCACCACGCCGATCGCCGCGGGAACCATGTACTCGGGCAACCGCGCCGACAGGAACGCGCGCACTTCGTCGACGAGCGTGTCCGCACGATCGGGTTCGAGTGCGGTGACGTAGGCCGCGAGGGTGTTCTGCCCGTCCGGGCGGCGGCGGGCGACGACGACGGCGGTGCGCACGCCGGGGCAGTCGGTGATCGCGGCGCGGATTTCGTCGAGTTCCACCCGGAACCCCCGAATCTTCACCTGATCGTCACACCGACCCAGATACTCCAACCCCCCGAACGCATTCCACCGCACCAGATCCCCCGTCCGATACAACCGCCCACCGGCAGAAGATCCGAACGGATCGGCCACGAACGCGGTCGCCGACAACCCCGGCCGACCGTGATAACCCCGCGCCACCTGCACCCCACCCAGATACAACTCACCCGGCACCCCCACCGGAACCGGACGCAGGAACCGATCCAACACCCACGCCGACGAATTGAACGCCGGCGACCCGATCGGCAACGCCGCCCGCGACCGCGACACCACCTCCCGCGAAATCACCTGCGAGGTGATCCCCACCGTCGCCTCCGTCGGACCGTACAGATTGAACAACCGATCCCCGAACACCTCCAACGCCGCCGACGCCGACGCAGGCGAAAGCTCCTCCCCACCACAGAACACCCGCTCCACACCCGCCACCTGCGACGGATCCGACACGAACTCGAGCAACGCATCGAGCATCGACGGCACGAACTCCACCACCGACACCGCACCCGAAGACATCAACCCCACCAGATAGGACGGATCCCGATGCCCCTCCGGCTCGGCCACCACCACCGTCGCCCCCGCCACCAACGGCACGAAGAACTCCCACACCGACGCATCGAACGCCGTCGGCGCCTTCTGCAACACCCGATCCGACGCCACGATCCCCGTCGCCCGCATCTTCCACACCAGGAAATTCACCAACGACCGATGCTCGACCACCACACCCTTCGGCCGACCCGTCGACCCCGACGTATAGATCACATACGCCGCATCCCGACCCGACACCGGCCGCGACAACACCACCGGCGCATCCGACACCCCCGACCACGCCTCCCAGCAGCCCGGACCCACCTCCACCACCGGCACACCCGAGATCACCGACCGAGCCGACACATCCACCACCGCCAACGACGGCGCACTGTCGGACACCACATACTCGATCCGCTCCACCGGATACGACGCATCCACCGGCACATACGCACCACCGGCCCGCATCACCGCCGCCAACACCACCGGCAGATCCAACGACCGCGGCACACACACCGCAACCCGATCCCCCACCCGCACACCGGCATCGACCAACACCCGCGCCAACCGATTCACCCGCGACTCGAACTGCCCATACGACAACACCGCACCCTCGAACACCACCGCAGGCGAACCCGAACCGAAGCCCGGCGACAACGCCAACAACCCATCCAACGTCGACACCCCCACCGGCACCGACCCACCCGCAGCAAACCCCGACACCAACACCCGATCCGCCACCGGCACCACATCCACCGACGACAACCGCACACCACCGACACCCGCCAACACACCGAACGCGCCGCGCAGCGCGGCGACGAATCGTTCGGCCGTGGCGGCCTCGAACAGTTCGGTGGCGTAGTCGACGGTCAGGTCGAGTCCGGAATCGGTTTCGGAGACCGAGATCTCGAGGTCCGCCTTGACGACCGCGAGGTCGGCGGGTTCGGTGACCGAGTCGAGCCCGGCCCCGAACGCGAGGTCGCCGGAGTCGGCGCGGTAGGCGAGCATCACCTGGTAGAGCGGATTGTGGGTGCCGATGCGTTCGGCGCCCGACGCCCGGACGATCTCCTCGAACGGCAGGTCCTGGTGAGCGAACCCACCGAGTACGACCTCCCGCACCCGGCCCAGCAACTCGTCCACCGTCGGATCCCCCGACAGATCGTGACGCAACGGCAGCGTGTTCACGAAATACCCCACCACCGACGCCAACGCCTCGTCCGTACGGCCACCCACCGGCGACCCCACCACGATGTCGTCACCGGCACCCAACCGCTGCATCGCGATCACGACCGCGGCCTGGGTGAGCATGAACATCGACACCCCGGCGCGGTCCGCGGTCGCGTGCAGCGCCTCGGTGACGGTCGCGTCCACTCGGCCGCGGACCTGCGCACCGTGGAAGTTCGGTGCCGTCGGGCGCGGCCGGTCCAACGCGATCGACGACGAGACCGGTGCCTCGTCGAGGACCCGTGCCCAGTAGGCGCTCTGCTCGGCGCGCACCGAGTCCGGGTCGTCGGCCGATCCGAGGAGTTCGCGCTGCCACACCGCGTAGTCGGCGTACTGCACTGCGGGCACACCCCATTCGGGTGCGTGGCCGGCGCCGCGGGCCCGGTATGCGGCGGACAGGTCGGACATCACGGTCGGGAACGACCAGTCGTCGATCGCAGCGTGGTGCACGGAGAGCACGAGTACGCACTCGTCGGCCGCGGTGCGCAGGATCAGGGCACGCAGCGGCAGGTCGGTGTCGAGTCGGAACGGCCGGCGGCCGAACTCGTCGATGCGGGCCTGTGCCCGATCCGGCTCAGTGCAGTCGGCGACGGTGACGTCGAGTCGTTCCGCGACGGCGGCCGGTTCGACGATCCGCTGGTACACGGCCGCATCGGATTCGGTGACGGTGTCGGCCGGAACCAGCAGCGTGCGCAACGCCTCGTGTCGTCGAACGAGATCGGCGACGGCCGCGGCGAGGGCGTCGGTGTCGACCTGTCCGCGCAGACGCAGGGCGGTCGGCACGTTGTACTGCGTGTCCACCCCGGTGAGCTGCTCGATCATCCACAGCGACTGCTGTCCGTAGGACGCGGGCAGCGGGTCCGGACGCACCGCGTCCCCGACGCGGGGACGATGCGCGACGCGGCGGGCGCCGTCGAGGGCGGCGGCGAGCGTGCCCACGGTCGGGGTATCGAAGATCGACCGCAGGGACAACGACACTTCGTACTCGGCGTTGAGCCGCGTGAGAACCCGTGTCGCAGAAAGGGAATGCCCACCGAGCGCGAAGAAGTCGCTGTCGACGCCGACGGTCACGGTGTCGTCGAGGTACAGCGCGAACCGGAAGGCACGCGCGACCGACAGCTCCGCGGGCGACTGCGGCTCGCGGCCGGCGTGGTCCGCGGCCGCGGGCACGGGCAGCGCGGCGCGGTCGAGCTTGCCGTTCGCGGTGATCGGCAACTCGGCCAGCACCACCAGCGCCGACGGCACGAGGTGGGCCGGCAGCGTGTCTACGAGCCGGGCCCGCAGTGCGGTAGGATCGAGTTCGTCTACCGCGCAACCGTTTTCGGGCGTGACGTAGGCGATCAGACGGGTCTCCACGCCAGTGCCGTGGGCGATGACGGTCGCGGAACCGACGGCGTCGATCGTGGTGAGCGCGGCTTCGATCTCACCGACCTCGATGCGCTGG
>NZ_JBMBTE010000088.1:0-21339 GCF_048897285.1 Rhodococcus sp. O3 | reverse complement strand
GCGCGCCGCGCGGCACCAACGGCTTCGGATACGACCCGGTGTTCCGGCCGGAAGGTGAGGAATGCACCTCTGCCGAGCTCAGCGCGGAGGAGAAGGACGCGGCGTCGCATCGCGGGCGCGCCCTCGCGCTGCTGGTGCCGGCGCTCGAGGCGCTGACCAGGGGCTGAGCCCGGGACCGAACACGGCCGCTCCCTGCCCGAATGTGCGGGCGGGGAGCGGCTTCCGGTTCGTCAGGCCTGCGCCAGGGCGGTGGGATGCGCTGGGTTGTCGATGCCCGGGATGCCGCGGCCGCGCAGCGACGCGCCCGCCGTCTCGGCCACGAAGCACAGCGCGACCAGGCCGACCGCACACGCACCCATCATGTAGAAGGCCGGAACGAGATCGTTCCCGGTCCGCTCGACCAGCCACTCGTTGATCGCGGGGGCGGTCCCGCCGAACAGCGACGTCGAGACGTTGTAGGAGATCGCGAATCCGGCGAACCGCACGTGCGTGGGGAACATCGCGGGGAACGTCGCCGAAATGGTCGACAACTGCAGGACGTACAGCAGGCCGAGGGTGGTGAACGCCACGATCGCCCAGCCGAAGTTCACCGTCATCAGCATGTACATCGGGATGGCGAGAACCAGCAGGCCACCCATCGACACCGCCCACAGCGGTTTGCGGCCGATCCGGTCCGACAGCGCGCCCGAGAACGGGATCACCGCCATCATCGCGAGCTGCCCGATCACCACCAGGACCAGCGACGCCGTGCTCGTCAGCCCGATCCGGTTCTCCAGATAGGTCGGCATGTAGCTCAGCAGCGTGTAGTTGCACACGTTCAGGGCGATGACCAGACCCATGAGCTTGACGACCGGTCGCCAGTACTTGGCGATGAGGTCCTTGAACTCGGCGCCGACGCTGCTCTCCTCCTGGTGCGCCTCCTCGAGTTCGAGGAACACCGGGGTCTCGTCGAGCTTGGACCGCAGATACAGCCCGACCAGTGCGAGCGGACCCGCGACGAAGAACGGCAGCCGCCAGCCCCACGTCGCCATGAACGCGTCCGTCGAGAGAAGGTCGATCATCAGGACGAGGAGCGCGCCGGCCGAGAAGCCGCCCAGTGTGCCGAATTCGAGGAAGCTGCCGTAGAAGCCGCGCTTGCGGTCGGGGGAGTACTCGGCCATGAACGTCGCCGCGCCGCCGTACTCGCCGCCCGTCGAGAAGCCCTGGATCATGCGGAGCAGGACGAGCAGCAGCGGCGACCAGAACCCGATCGACTCGTACGAGGGCACCGCGCCGAGCAGCACCGTCGCACTACCCATCAGCAAGATGGTGAGGGCGAGGATCTGCCGCCGGCCCAGCCGGTCTCCGAGCGGTCCCCACACGAAGCCGCCGAGCGGTCGCATGAGGAACGAGACGGCGAAGACGCCCAGCGTGAGCAGGGTGGCGGACTCGAGGTCTCCGGGGAAGAACGAATCGGCGATGTAGGTGGCGGTGTAGGCGTAGACGCCGTAGTCGAACCACTCGGTGAAATTGCCCATCGCGGACGCGCCGATGGCGCGCCGCACCTGGCCTGGTGACTCTCGATGAGGCTGGAGAGCTTGGTCTGCCGGACCGGTCTTCACGAATGTTCCCCTCGGTGAAATCTGATATTTCGGGCAAGTACCCGAGGGAGAGGGGTGTGAAACCCCCGGTGTGCCTTCATGGCGGTCGGAGCCGCCATCAGTGCATACGGGCGGCTCAGCCGCCTCTACAGCACCGTCTGCACGTAGGTCGTCACCATCGCCGTCATCTCGTCCGCCACCGTCTCGCGATCGATGTCCGGTTGCTCGAGAACGTATGCGATCGCGACGTTCTCGACGGTCCGCACCAGCATCCACGCGATCGTGTCGAGAGGCCGGCCCGAGCGATGCGCGCGGTTGGAACGCAGCCACACCGCGAACAGGGTCTCGATACGCTGCTCGAACTCCGAGAGGCGACTACCCGAGGTGCGGGGGAGCTGTTCGATCATCACCCGCAGCAACCGCGGGTTCTCGCCGAGCGCGTCGAGCAGTTCGAGCATCGTGGCCCGCACCGACGACGACCAGGTGGGGCCCTCGAGCGCCGTCGTGAACACGCGCGAAATGCGAGCATGCAGTTCCGTCGTCCACCGATCCACGACCTCCGCGACGATCGCGTCCTTGTTCGGGAAGTACTGGTACAGCGACCCCGGGCTGATGCGCGCGTGGGCGGCGATCCGGTTCGTCGACGCGCTTTCGTAGCCGTGTTCCAGCAGAACTGCCCGGCCCGCGTCGACGATGCGCTCGACCATCGCACGGGACCGATCCTGCCGCGGTGTGCGACGCATCTGCCGGCGGTCGGGCGCCGTCACAGGTGCCCCCGAAATGCGAATTGAATGCGAGTAAACGCTCGTGTGAACATGACCCGCATGATGACACGGGAGCCGTCGACGGCCACCGAGGCCGGTCCGTACCCCGCGCGGTTCGCCGGAATTCGCCCGCGCAACGAGCGCATCGGCCGACCCCTGAAGCACTTCGCAAAGGTCGACAGCGTCGACGAGGAACTGCTCGACCGGATCGGCCGGCGCATGTTCGCGCGCGACGAACTCGGTGCGTCCCTCGTGCACGCGATGCGTCGCCACCGCACCGACCCGCAGTGCGTCACGATGCGGCAGTTCCACCAGGCTCTCGAGCACGGGATCGACACCGTTCCCGACGCTCCCGAGGCACTGCGCGAGTTCTTCGCGGTCGTCGAGACGGTGCCCGAGTGGGTGGACTTCGACCTGCTCGAGAAGGGCGCGCGGGCGTTCCGCCGCATGGGTCGCAGCCGCAACGACGTGCTGCTCCAGCTCTCGTTGATCGGCGGCTACCGCTTCGGTGGCCCGCCGGACCTGCTGGTCGCGACCGGAGGCTTGACCGGCTCGACCGCCATGCGGCGCCTCGGCGAAACCCAGAAGTGGGGCACCGCCGTCGGCGAGCCGGGCGGAATGCGTCGCGGCGGCGAAGGATTCAAACTTACCGTGCACGTCCGTGCCATGCATGCGCTGGTCAACCACCGATTCGAGACGAACGGCCGCTGGGACGTCCCAGCGGTGGGGCCTGCCCATCAACCAGGCCGACCAGGCCGCGACCCTCGGACTGTTCAACGGCACACTGCTTCTCGGCGTCCGCGCCCTCGGTTACCGGGTCTCGCGCGACGAATCCCGCGCGGTCATGCACCTGTGGAAATACGTGGACTGGCTCATGGGCATCGACGAGGAGTGGCTGTTCGACAGCGAACGTCAGCAGCACCGTTTCAACTACCACGTCGTGCTCGTGCAGGACGATGTCACGCCCGCCGGCGCCGACCTGTCCCGCGCACTCGTCGACGGACAGCGCGATCTGAACTACCGCCAGTTCCCGACGCTGCGCGGACACTACGAGCGACTGCGCCTGCTGAGCATGCTCCGCTTCTTCCTCGGAGCCGAGGGCCTGCGCGATCTGGGGTTGCCCTCCGTTCCGCCGCTGGCCGTCGCCCCCGTCGTCGCCGGGAACGCCGTCAAGTCGACGGTGATCAACCGCACCCCGGCGGGCCGACGATTCCTCGAGCGGGTCGGCGATCGGGCCGCGCGGCGGGAACTGAGCCTGAAGTTCGGTGCTGCGGAACCGACTGTCGGCAGGTTGAACGTCTAGCGAAACCGAGTGACATACCGCCGCTGCCAAGGTGTTTCGACCGCGCGGGATGAGTAGTGCTCGCGAACGAACGCGACCGCCTCCCGGCGTGGCACACCGTCGAGGACGGCGAGGCACGCCAGGACGGTGCCGGTGCGTCCTAGTCCGCCGGAACACGCGATCTCCACCCGTTCGCCGGCGGCGCGCTCCCACGCCTCGTGGATCGCGGCCGCGGCATCGACATGGTCGGTCGGGAGTCGGAAATCCGGCCAGCGCACCCAGCGAGACGGCCACGGTGTCGGCGGAGGCTCGCGACGCTGCAGATACACCGCGAACGTCGGAAGCGGACCGTCGGGCAACGGATGGCGCAGGCCGCGACCGCGGACGAGCCGGCCCGACGGCAGGCGCAGGACGCCCGCGGCGGCGGGGTCCCAAGGTGCCACAGCTTCGGGGGTCACACCCCGAAGTCGGCCTTCACCTGCCGGGTGCGCTTGTGCTCGACGAAGAACGACAGGAACGGGATGGTGCCGGCGATGAGCGTTCCGATCGTCCGGGCCAGCGGCCAGCGGACCTTGATCGACAGGTCGAACGTGAGCACCAGGTACACCGCGTACACCCAGCCGTGCACGATCGCGATCCACGAGGGAACGTTCTCGATGCCGATCACGTACTTGGCGATCATCTCGCCGACCAGCACCAGCAGCCAGATGCCGGTCGCGTAGGCGAGGACGCGGTACCGCAGGAGCGCCGAGGAGATCTTCTTCCGGTCGGCGTCGCTGAGGGTCCGCGGCGCTGTGCCGGTCTTCTCGGGGGTGGTGCTCACTGACCGCTCCTTCCGGACCTGCGCGCAAGCTGCGCGAGGTATTCGTTGTACTCCAGTGTCTGCCGGGCCTCGGGGTCGTCGAGGTCGGCGTCGGTGGCCGATTCGAGTTTCCGGCCGGGCCTTGGGGGCAGAAGGTGTTCCGGAATCTCGGTGGGCTCGGACGACCCGGACGGTCGGGGTTCCCCAGTCTCCTCGGCCTCCGACTCCTCGGCTTCGAGGCGCACGAACCGTCGGTACGCGTAGACGCAGAAGAACGCGAACGCCGGCCACTGGAAGGCGTATCCCAGGTTCTGGGCGGTACCGCCGACTCCCTCGAAGCGGGTCCACTGCCAGTACCCGAGAGCGAGACATCCGGCCGTCGCGACGAGGACCAGGACGATCAGGGCGGCCCGGCGGGGCGGACGACGAGTTTCGGACACGACATCGACGGTACCCGAATGGGGCGCCGACCTGCCAAGACCGGTCGGTTGCCGTGCGCCAGGTCACGCCGGATTTTCGGGCAGGTGATGAGTCGGGAACCCGGGCCGAGTCGGTATTCGAAAGCCCGGAAAGGAAGCCGACGATGTCCACACCGACGAACACTCGAAGAAGCAGCGGGAAACGGAAATCCGCGACGAACGGGGACGACGAGACCATGGTGGTCGTGGCAGGTCACTGCCGGTTCCCGGCCGAGCACCGCGACGCCGCACTGGCCGGATACCGCACGCTCATCGAAGCCGCCCGCCGCGCGCCGGGCTGTGTCGACCTGTCCATCACCGCGGACCCGATCGACCCCGAGCGGATCGATATCTGCGAGATCTGGGCAGGGGAGGAGCAGCTGAACGCGTGGCGGCGGAAGGCACCGCACCCGAAAGTGCCGCGCGGTGTGAAGGCGACGGACCTGGACGTGTGGGAGTACGTCGTCGCAACTCGTCGTGCGCCGTTCGCCGGCAGTCGGAAGCGGTGAACGAAACAAGGCCCCGGACTCTCAGAGTTCGTGGCCTTGTTCCGCAGTTCACGGTACTGCTACGTGTGCGCGAGGGGGGACTCGAACCCCCACGCCCTTAGGGCACGGCGTTCTAAGCGCCGCGCGTCTGCCATTCCGCCACTCGCGCGCCACGGACACAATACGTCACGAACTCGACTGCCCCGACTCGAAGCCGAACCTCCGGCGACCTGCCCAGGTCGGAGTCTGAGTGTGGCAGTTCGGGCACAGGAATCGCACGTTCTCCGGTCTCGAATCGTTGGGGTTCCCGTCGATGTGGTCGACGTGGAAGATGAGGTCCTTGCCGTTCCAGATCGGATCGATCCCGCAGCCCTCGCAACGGTGTGGTCTGCCTGCTTCGAGGAGCGCGCGGCGCAGCATGTGGGGCTTCATGCGTGGGAAGCCCGCAGGCTTCTCGGTGAGAATGGTCGTCCAGTGCCGCCGGAGGACAGCCCCGCCGGGGAGACGTGGTTTGCCGGTGAAGTGTGACGTGTCGATGCCGAGCGCTTTGATCCTCCGACTGAGATGCGTGTGATGGCCGCCGTTGGGCTTGAGGCCGAAGTAGCGCATCACCTCCGCGAAGCTGACGCAGTGCTGGACAGCTTCCTCGAGCATTTCCTTCGTGTACTTGACCGGTCTGGTCATCGATCCCCCTCGCTCGAATGTGTGTTCGATCGAGACAAAGGTAACGGTCGGGTCCGACAAGTTTCGCCGCTCGAGCACGCCGCCGCCCACTCGTCAAGATGGTAACGATTAGGTAACAATAAACGTGAGGGTTTCCTCGGGTTCGTGGACGTCCACGCACCGGCGCAGCCAGCACCTACGACACCTACTCGCGGGTTACTTTCGCCGTTACTGTGAGACAAATCACTGGTCAGGGCACCGCGCGACACTCTTCGCGCAACAAAACATGAGGAAATCCTCATGATTCTGTGTCAATCTGGGCCTCGCACATAAGAGCAGATGAGCCCATGCAACACGCCAACGACGGCGAGTGCTTCCACAGGATTCACGCCTCGACCGCAGGGGTGTTCAGGAGAGGAACAACACGCGTGACGATCGACGAGACCACACCAGCCGACAACGGACGGAACTCGAAGGCATCACGACGCACAAACGAACGGGGGGTCACCACCTCGCGGCCCGGCGCGCTGGTCGACAAGATTCTCGCCGGTGAGCCCTACGCTCTCGCGTTCGGTGGTCAGGGTGCTCCCTGGCTCAGCTCGCTCGACGAACTCAGCCGTGACAACGGCCTCGAGCCGGTCCTGACGGACCTGGTCAACGCCGCCGCGGCAGCCCTCGCTCCCGTCGCCCACGACCTGGTGGTCGTGCGCCCCGCCGGTTTCGACCCCGTCGCGTGGATCCTCGAGCAGGATGTCGCGGACGAGGACGAGCAGCCGGCCGCGGGCCCGTCCGCCGCCACTCTGACTTCCGCCGCGGTGTCCCTGCCGGGCGTGTTCCTCACCCAGGTCGCCGCCCTGCGCGCCCTGGCCAACCAGGGTCTCGACGTGTCCGCGCACGCGCCGACCGCCGCGATCGGCCACTCCCAGGGTGTGCTGTCGGTCGAGGCCGTCGCCGCCGGTGGCCGCAAGGACGCCGAGATCCTCGCGATCGCGCAGCTCATCGGTGCTGCCGCGACCCTCGTCGGCCGCCGCCGCGGCCTCATCTCCGGTGCCGAGCGTTTCCCGATGCTCGCCGTCGCCGGTGTCGATCCCGAGCGCCTGCGCGCCATCGTCGCCGACGTGTTCGTGGGCCAGGACCCCGAGCGCAGCGCCGTCGTCGCGATCCGCAACGGCCGCCGTCGCGTCGTGCTGTCCGGCCCGCCGGCCGCGCTCGCACGCGTCCAGCAGCGCTGCGAGGAGATCTCCGCCGCGGAGACCCGCGAGCGTGAGTCGAAGAAGCGCGGCGGTGCCGTGTTCGACCCAACCTTCGAGCCGGTTTCCGCCGAGGTCGGCTTCCATCACCCGGCCCTCGCGGACGCGGTCGAGCAGGTCGCCGACTGGGCGTCGCGCTGCGACCTCGACGTCGAGCTCGCCCGTTCCCTCGCGCAGGCGATCCTCGTCGACCCGGTCGACTGGGTCGACCTCGTCGACGGTGCCGTCGCCTCGGGTGCCTCGTGGATCCTCGACCTCGGTCCCGGTGAGCTCCTCACCCGCATGACCTCCTCCGGCCTGCGCGGCCAGGGCGTCGGCATCATCGCCGCCGCGACCCGCGGTGGCCAGCGCAACCTGCTCACCCCGGGCGCCGAGCCCGAGGTGCCGCGCGCGTGGACCGAGTTCGCGCCCAAGCCCGTCGCTCTGCCCGACGGCCGCCTCGGCGTCGAGACCGCGTTCACCCGTCTGACGGGCCGTTCGCCGATCCTGCTCGCGGGCATGACCCCGACGACGGTGGATCCGAAGATCGTCGCCGCCGCCGCGAACGCCGGCCACTGGGCCGAGCTCGCCGGTGGTGGCCAGGTCACCGAGCAGATCTTCGCCGACCACGTCGAGGAGCTGAAGGAGCTGCTCGAGCCGGGTCGCGCCGTGCAGTTCAACTCGATGTTCCTCGATCCGTACCTGTGGAAGCTCCACGTGGGCGGCAAGCGTCTCGTGCCGAAGGCCCGCGCTGCGGGCGCGCCGTTCGACGGTGTCGTCGTGACCGCCGGTATCCCGGAGCTCGAGGAAGCTGTCTCGATCATCGAGGAGCTCACCGAGGCCGGCATCAGCCACGTCGCGTTCAAGCCGGGCACCGTCGCGCAGATCCGCTCGGTGATCCGCATCGCGAACGAGGTCCCCGACTACCCGGTCATCGTCCACATCGAGGGCGGCCGCGCCGGTGGTCACCACTCGTGGGAGGACCTCGACGACCTGCTGCTCGACACCTACGCCGAGCTGCGCACCCGCCCGAACCTGGTGCTGTGCGTCGGCGGTGGCATCGGCACCCCGGAGCGGGCTGCCGACTACCTGACCGGCCGCTGGTCCACCGAGTACGGCTTCCCGGCGATGCCGCTCGACGGCATCCTCGTCGGCACCGCCGCGATGGCGACCCTCGAGGCGACCACCGCTCCCGAGGTCAAGCAGCTGCTCGTCGACACCCCCGGCACCCCCGACTGGGTCGGTGCGGGCACCGCGTCCGGCGGCATGGCCTCGGGCCGCAGCCAGCTCGGCGCCGACATCCACGAGATCGACAACGCCGCATCGCGCACCGGCCGCCTGCTCGACGAGGTCGCCGGTGACGCCGACGCCGTCGCCGCCCGCCGGGACGAGATCATCGCCGCGCTGGACATCACCGCGAAGCCGTACTTCGGTGATGTCGCCGAGATGACCTACCTGCAGTGGCTCACTCGCTACCTCGAGCTTGCGGTCGGCACCGATTCCGCGTGCGAGTTCGACTGCGGCACCGACCTGGGCGACGCCGTCGCCGAGGCCCACACCAGCCCGTGGCTGGACGTGTCGTGGCGTGAGCGTTTCCGCGAGATGCTGCAGCGTGCCGAGGCCCGCCTGCATCCGGTCGACCGCGGCCCGATCCCGACGCTGTTCGCGGACGACGCCGTGCTCGAGCGGCCCTACGCGGCGCTCAAGGCGCTGACCGGGCAGTTCCCGGACGCCGGTGACGTCGTGCTGCACCCGGCCGACGTGCCGTTCTTCATCTCCCTGTGCCGCACCCCCGGCAAGCCGGTGAACTTCGTGCCGGTCGTCGACCAGGACGTGCGTCGCTGGTGGCGCTCGGACTCGCTGTGGCAGGCGCACGACCCGCGCTACACCGCCGACCAGGTCTGCGTCATCCCGGGCACCGTCGCCGTCGCGGGCATCACCCGCGCCGACGAGCCCGTCGGTGAGCTGCTCGACCGCTTCGAGAAGGCCACCATCGACGAGCTGCTCGCCGCCGGTGCCGAGCCGGTGCAGGTCGTCGCACGTCGTCACCAGGACCGTGCCGCGGGGCTGCTCGACGCCGTGCTGTCCGCTCCGGACGTCGCGTGGGCCGGCCGTCAGACCCTCAACCCGGTCCACCGTCTCGGCGATGTCGCCGAGTGGACCGTCGAGGCCGACGGTGCCGCCGTGCACGCCCCGACCGGTGCGACCCTGAACGTCCTCGACGACGAGCACGTCGGCCTGCGTGTGCCGCTGCTGCGCGACAAGGCCGTCGAGATCCGCATCACCGTCCCGGCCTCCGTCCGCACCGGCGGTGCGCCGGTCGTCACCGAGGCGGACGCCGCCGCGTCGATGTCTGCGCTGCTCGGTGTCGCCGCCGGGCAGGAGCTGCCGGCCGTGAAGAAGGGCGCCGCCCGGATCACCCTCGGCTGGCTGCCCGAGAAGATCGCCGACCACGCCGGTGTCACCGGCGCCGGCCTGCCCGCCAACCTGACCACGGGCCCCAACGGTGTGCCCGACGTGCTCGTCGGTGCGTGCTGGCCCGCGGTGTTCGCGGCGCTCGGCGCGTCCAAGACCGACGACAACCTCTCGGTCATCGAGGGCATGCTCGATCTGGTCCACCTCGACCACGCCATCGACGTCAAGAACGGTCTGCCGACCGATCCCGCGATCCTGGGTGTCAAGGCGCAGGTCGCCGACGTCGCCGACACCGACCTCGGTCGTGTCGTCGAGGTGCGTGTCGACATCGCCGCCGACAACGGTGACGGCTCCGGCGACAACGTCGTCGCGCAGCTGGTCGAGCGGTTCGCGATCCGCGGCCGCACCGGCACCGTCGAGCTCGCCGACCCGGTCCGCGCCGGTGGATCGCTGTCGGAGGACGCCGCGGACACCCCGCGTCGACGCCGCCGCGATGCCGTGATCGTCGCCCCGACCGATATGAGCGCGTTCGCTCGCGTCTCGGGCGACCACAACCCGATCCACACCTCGGACAACGCCGCGCTGCTCGCCGGCCTGGGCTCGCCGATCGTGCACGGCATGTGGCTGTCGGCCGCCGCCCAGCAGGTGGTGACCGCGTTCGAGGCCGACGCGAAGCTGCCGGTCCGCCGCCTGACCGCGTGGACCGCCCGATTCCTCGGCATGGTCCGTCCGGGCGCGCAGATCGACGTGCGTGTCGACCGCGTAGGCACCGACAAGGGCGCCGAGATCATCGAGGTCGGCTGCCGCGTCGACGGCGACCTGGTGATGGTCGCGACCGGCCGCACCGCCGCCCCGAAGACCGTCTACGCGTTCCCGGGCCAGGGCATCCAGCGTCCGGGCATGGGCCTCGACGCCCGTGCCCGCAGCAAGGCCGCCCGCGAGATCTGGGACCGCGCCGACAAGCACACCCGCAAGGCGCTGGGCTTCTCGATCCTGGCCGTCGTGCGCGACAACCCGACCGTGCTCAAGGCCCGCGGCGTCACCCACAAGCACCCGGACGGCGTGCTGCACCTGACGCAGTTCACCCAGGTCGCCATGGCGACCCTCGGTGTCGCGCAGATCGCCGAACTCCGCGAGGCCGGAGCGTTCGTCGAGGGCTCGTTCCTCGCGGGCCACTCGGTCGGTGAGTACAACGCGCTCGCCGCGGTCGCCGGTGTGCTGCCGCTCGAGGCGGTGCTCGAGGTCGTGTTCCAGCGCGGCTCGGCGATGCACGCCCTCGTCCCGCGTGACGAGCACGGCCGCTCGAACTACCGCATGGCCGCGATCCGGCCGTCGCAGTTCGGTGTCGCCGACGAGGACCTGCAGGACTTCGTGGCCGGCGTCGCCGCCGAGGCCGGCGAGTTCCTGGAGATCGTGAACCTGAACCTGCGCGGCTCCCAGTACGCCATCGCGGGCACGGTCGCCGGTCTCGAGGCCCTGGAGACGGTCATCGAGCGCAAGGTCGCCGAGTTCGGCGGCAAGCGCGCGTTCATCCTGGTCCCCGGCATCGACGTGCCGTTCCACTCGACCGTCCTGCGCGGCGGCGTGGACGACTTCCGCGAGCGTCTGCTGCACCTGCTCCCGGAGCAGATCGACCCGAAGATCCTCATCGGCCGCTACATCCCGAACCTCGTGCCCAAGCCGTTCAACCTGGGCCGCGAGTTCATCCAGGAGATCGCCGATCTGGTTCCCTCGGAGCCCCTCGCCGCGGTCCTCGCGGACTTCGACGCCTGGGCCGCGAAGCCGGTCGAACTGACCCGCGTCGTGCTCGCCGAGCTCCTCGCATGGCAGTTCGCGTCGCCGGTCCGCTGGATCGAGACGCAGGATCTGCTGTTCGCTCCCGAGGAGGACGGTGGCCTCGGTGTCGAGCGGTTCGTCGAGGTCGGCCTCGGTGCCGCCCCGACCGTCGCGAACCTGGCGTCGCAGACCCTGAAGCTGCCCGGCCGCTTCGGTGAGCCCGTCGAGGTGCTCAACATCGAGCGTGAGGCGTCGATCGTGTACTCGACCGACGTCGATCCGGCTCCGGTCGAGGACGACGAGCCCGCTGCTCCGGCAGCGGAGGCGTCCCCGGCGGCCGCCGCGGCTCCCGCCCCGGCAGCGGCTCCGGCCGCTCCGGCCGGTGGACCGCGTCCCGACGACATCGCGTTCAAGGCCGCCGACGCCACCAAGGTGCTCATCGCGCTGTGGACGAAGCTGCGTCCGGATCAGATCGGCCCCGTCGACACCATCGAGGCGCTGTGCGACGGCGTGTCCTCGCGCCGTAACCAGCTGCTCGTCGACCTCGGCTCCGAGCTGTCGCTCGGCGCGATCGACGGTGCCGCGGACGCCGACATGGGCGCGCTGGCAGCCACCGTCGACCGCCTGGCCCGCACCTACCGCCCGTTCGGCCCGGTGCTGACCGACTCGATCAACGATCACCTGCGCAAGGTGTTCGGACCGTCCGGCAAGCGCCCGGCGTACATCGCCGAGCGCGTCACCAAGGTGTGGGGCCTGGGCGAAGGCTGGACCCAGCACGTGACCGCCGAGGTCGCACTCGGCAGCCGTGACGGCGCCTCCATCCGTGGCGGCGACCTGGGCGGCCTGTCGCAGGGTGCCCTCTCCGACGCCTCCGCCGTCGACACGCTGATCGACGCCGCCGTGCAGTCCGTCGCCGGCCGCCGCGGTATCGCGGTATCCATGCCGGCCGCCGGTGGCGGCGGGGGAGCGACCGTCGACGCCGCCGCTCTCGGCGAGTTCGCCGAGCAGATCACCGGCCGTGACGGTGTGCTCGCCAACGCCGCGCGCCTCGTGCTCGAGCAGCTCGGCCTGGCCGAGCAGACCTCGGGTCTGGCGGACAAGGCGGACAGCGAACTGGTCGATCTGGTCTCCGCGGAGCTCGGCTCCGACTGGCCGCGTCAGGTCGCCCCGGCGTTCGACGCCCGCAAGGCCGTGCTGATCGACGACCGCTGGGCCACCGCCCGCGAGGACCTGGCCCGCGTGTGGCTGGGTGCAGAGATCGAGGTCGAGCGGTTCGCCGGTGCCGGCGCGACCGTCGCCGCGCACGCCACGTTCTGGCAGCGCAAGGCCACCGAGGCCGGCCGCACCGTGCTCGCCGAGACCTTCGGCCGCATCGCGACCGCCGCCGCGGACGTCGCCGACGCCGAATACGCGAACGAGGTCGCGGTCGTGACCGGCGCCAGCAAGGGCGGTATCGGCGCAGCCGTCGCCGCGAAGCTGCTCGGCGGTGGCGCGACCGTGGTCGTGACCACGTCCAGCCTCAACGACAGCCGCCTCGGCTTCTACAAGAAGCTGTACGCCGAGAGCGCACGGGCCGGCGCGGCCCTGTGGGTGGTCCCGGCGAACATGGCGTCCTACGCGGACGTCGACGCCCTGATCGAGTGGATCGGCACCGAGACCGTGGAGAACGCGGGCGGCGCCAAGAAGCTGATCAAGGACGCGCTGACCCCGACGCTGCTGTTCCCCTTCGCCGCGCCCCGCGTGGCCGGTTCCCTCGCCGACGCGGGTGCCCGCGCCGAGATGGAGATGCGGGTGCTGCTGTGGTCGGTGGAGCGGCTCATCGCCGGTCTCGCCGCCATCGGCAACGACCGCGACGTCGATACTCACCTCCACGTGGTGCTGCCTGGTTCCCCGAACCGCGGCAAGTTCGGTGGCGACGGTGCCTACGGTGAGGCCAAGGCCGCGCTCGACGCGGTGGTCAACCGCTGGAACGCCGAGCGCACGTGGGCCGAGCGCGTCACCCTCGCGCACGCTCTCATCGGCTGGGTGCGCGGCACCGGCCTGATGGGCGGCAACGACCCGCTGGTCGAGGCCGTCGAGGCGGCCGGTGTGCGCACCTGGTCGACGCAGGAGATGGCCACCGAGCTGCTGAAGCTGGTCGGCCCGGAGGCCCGCCGCCTCGCCGCCGACAAGCCGCTGGTCGCGGACCTGACCGGTGGACTGTCGGAGGCGGACGTCGACCTGCCGGCCCTCGCGAAGCAGGCCCAGGACGCGGCCGACGCCGCCGAGACCGAGGACGAGGACGAGTCGGGCACCATCGCGGCCCTGCCGTCCGCGCCGCGACTCGACGCCGCCCTGCCCGTCCCGGCGTGGAAGAAGCTCGACGTCGACCCGGCCGACCTGGTCGTGATCGTCGGCGCCGGCGAGCTCGGCCCCTACGGTTCGGCCCGCACCCGCTTCGAGATGGAGGTCGACGAGGAACTGTCGGCCGCCGGTGTGCTCGAGCTGGCCTGGGTGACCGGCCTGGTGGAGTGGGAGAACGACCCGAAGCCCGGCTTCTACGACACCGAGACCGGTGAGCTGGTGCCGGAGTCGGAGATCGCCGACCGCTACCACGACGCGGTGGTCGAGCGCTGCGGCATCCGGCGCTACGCCGACGACGGCGCCATGGTCGACAACACCGCACCGCTGCTGACCTCGGTGTTCCTCGACAAGGACCTGTCCTTCGTCGTCGGTTCCGAGGCCGAGGCCCGCGCGTTCGTCGACGCCGACCCGGAGAACACGGTCGCGTCCGTGGACGCCGAGTCCGGCGACTGGACGGTCACCCGCAAGGCCGGCACCGAGATCCGCGTGCCGCGCAAGGCGAAGCTGACCCGCACGGTCGGCGGCCAGATCCCCACCGGATTCGACGTCACCAAGTGGGGCATCCCCGCGGACATGGCGGAGTCGGTGGACCGGGTCGGCCTGTGGAACATCGTCACCACCGTCGACGCGTTCCTCACCGGTGGCTTCACCCCGTCGGAGCTGCTGCGCTGGGTGCACCCGTCGCTGGTGGCGAACACGCAGGGCACCGGTATGGGCGGCATGTCCTCGATGAGGTCGCTGTACATCGACACGCTGCTCGGCGAGTCCCGCGCGAACGACATCCTGCAGGAAGCCCTGCCGAACGTCATCGCCGCGCACGTCGTGCAGTCCTACGTCGGTGGCTACGGCGCGATGGTGCACCCGGTCGCGGCGTGCGCCACGGCTGCGGTGTCGGTCGAGGAGGGCGTCGACAAGATCAAGCTGGGCAAGGCGCAGCTGGTCGTGGCCGGCGGCTTCGACGACCTGGGCATCGAGGGCATCGTCGGCTTCGGTGACATGTCCGCGACCGCCAAGTCCGAGGACATGACCGGCAAGGGCATCAGCGACAACCGGTTCTCGCGGGCCAACGACCGCCGTCGCGGTGGGTTCGTCGAATCGGCCGGTGGCGGCACGGTGCTGCTGGCGCGCGGTGACCTGGCGCTGGAGATGGGCCTGCCGGTTCTCGGTGTCGTCGCCTGGGCGGGATCCTTCGCCGACGGCGTGCACACCTCGATCCCGGCCCCGGGCATCGGTGCTCTCGGCGCCGGTCGCGGTGGGCTCGAGTCCGGCCTGGCCAAGGAACTGCGCAAGCTCGGTGTCACCGCCGACGACATCGCCGTGATCTCCAAGCACGACACGTCGACCGCGGCGAACGACCCGAACGAGGCCGAGCTGCACGAACGCCTGGCCGGCGCGCTGGGCCGCAGCGAGGGCAACCCGCTGTTCGTGGTGTCGCAGAAGAGCCTGACCGGTCACGCCAAGGGTGGCGCGGCAGCGTTCCAGCTGATCGGCCTGTGCCAGGTCCTCAGCCAGGGCGTCGTCCCGCCGAACCGCAGCCTGGACTGCGTCGACGACAAGATGGCCCGGTTCGAGCACCTGGTGTGGGCACGGACCCCGATCCGGTTCGGCGAGCAGTACGCGCTCAAGGCCGGTCTGCTGACCAGCCTCGGGTTCGGGCACGTGTCCGGTCTGATCGCGGTGGTGCACCCGCAGGCGTTCGTCGAGGCGATCCCCGCCGAGCGGCGCGAGGCCTACCTCGCGCAGGCGCAGCAGCGCACGGTCGCCGGCAAGCGTCGCCTGGCCGACGCGATGACCGGTGGTGCCGCGCTGTACCAGCGTCCGGCGGATCGTCGCCTCGGCGGCGACGGGGTTCCGGCGGCGGCGTCGCGTCAGCTCGAGGCGGACGTGCTGCTCAGCGCGGAAGCGCGTCTCGGCGACGACGACGTGTACCGCTCGGGTCTGCCCGGCTGCAAGTAGGGCCGGGGCGAGCGAAGCGACGGGATAGGTAGCAGGCGCGGATGGGAGTTGCGGGTGTCGGGTTCGACCTGGTCTCGGTGACGGAGTTCGAGGAGCAGCTGGGTCGTCCCGGCACCACGATGCTCACGAGCTTCACGCCGGGGGAGCGTCGCGACGCGAACACCCGCAGCTCCCGTCCGGGACGCCACTTCGCAGCCCGGTGGGCGGCCAAGGAAGCGCTGATCAAGGCATGGTCGGCGTCACTGTTCGGTCACCCACCGGTGCTGCCGGAGGGCATTCACCGCGACATCGAGGTGGTCTCGGATGCGTGGGGCAGGCCCGGTATCCGGTTGCACGGTGCCGTCGCCGAGCACCTCGCGGGCATGAGCATCCACGTCTCGCTGACACACGACGGTGACATGGCCGGAGCGTTCGTCGTTCTCGAGGAGGCTCCGGACGCGTAGATCCGGTCGACCGGATCAAGCCGGGGAGGTTGCAGCCTCCTCGGCTTCACTCGTTTCCGGGGTCTCGCTCGAATCGGGGACCGTGTCCGCGTCGGCGGTCTCACCCTTCTCGCGGCTGCCGTCCCCGTCGCCGGTTGCGGCTTCCTCCGCGCGGGCCTGCAGTCGCTTGCGCTTCTTCGCCCGGGCCCTCGAGTCCTGCTCGGCGACCTGCAGGTACGCGACCATCAGCCGTTTCAGTTCGACGACCGCGTCGGCGTGGGTCTGATCGTCCTGGACGGAGAAGTTCAGCATCGAGTAGACGACGTGGACGAGGACTTCGGCCATCAGCTTGCGGCGCGGCCTCGGTGTGTCGGGCGTGAGCGGTGCGAGCATCCGCTCGACCTGCTCGGCGAACTTGCGTTCGTGGATGGCCCCGGTCGCGCGGGTCGACGGGGTCGACTGCATCGCCAGCCACACCTCGCGGCGGGACGGATCGGTGGTCCACAGCCCGGCCATGTGGTCGACGAAGCTGTTGAGGAACCGCAGCCAGTCGACCGACGGGATCTTGCCGTTGAACTGGGCCAGTTCCTCCTGCACACCCACGAGGTCCTGGCGGTTCAGTTCACAGACGATGACGTACTTGTTCGCGAAGAACTGGTAGAGCGTGCCGATCGGCACGTCCGCGCGGGACGCGACCTCTTCGCAGGTGAACGACTCGAATCCGACCTCGGTGAGCAGTTCGCGGGACGCGGCGAGCAGGGCGTCGAACTTGCGCCGGCTGCGTTCCTGCGTCGGTCGCCGCCGCGGCACGAGTTCTTGTGGCGCTGTTTGTACTTCCAACGCCGGATCGATCCGGCGGGGTGCTTTGCGCACGTTCGTTGCAGACTCCACGCGCCCCAGGCTAGCCGCAGTGCGCGGGAATGCCGAGAGATTGCCGTGAGGGCGAGTCGCAGCAAACACGGCCGAGCGTGCTCACGGTGCTCATGCGGCGAGGGTGAACTGCATGACGTCGATATGTCCGGTTCGGAAATGATCGGCCGATCCGCGCAGGTATTTCATGAAGCGTTCGTACATTTCCTCGGAGGACAGCGCGACCGCCTCGGCGCGCCGGTCCGCCAGCGCCGCGGCCCAGTGCTCCAGCGTGCGGACGTAGTGCGGGCCGAGCGGATGGACGCGTTCGACGCGGAACCCGGCGCGTTCGGCGCCCGCCACGACCACCTCGGGCTGCGGAAGCTGCCCGCCGGGGAAGATCTCGCGCTTGATGAACAGGTGGAACAGGGCGTTCTCGCGGGTCACGGGAATGCCGCGGGACTTCAGCGTCGCGAGGGTGTGCCCGATGATGGTGTGCAGCAGCATCCGCCCACCCGGGGGCAGCATCCGGTGGCACCGCTCGAAGAACTCGTCGTAGCGTTCCCGGCGGAAATGTTCGAACGCCCCGATGCTCACGATGCGGTCGGCGGTGCCGGTGTACTCCTCCCAGCCCTGCAACAGGACCCGCGCGGTCCGGGGACCGGGCAGTCGGGCGGCCTCGGCCGCGACGTGTTCGTACTGGTTGCGGCTCAGGGTCAGGCCGACGACGTCGACGTCGTAGTGGGTGACCGCGCGGAACATCGTCGATCCCCAGCCGCAGCCGATGTCGAGCAGGGTCGCGCCGGGCTGCAGGTCGCACTTGCCGAGGGCCAGGTCGATCTTGGCGGTCTGCGCCTCCTCGAGCGTCATGTCGTCCCGTTCGAAGTACGCGCAGCTGTAGGTCATCGACGGGTCGAGGAACAGGGCGAAGAACTCGTCGGACAGGTCGTAGTGGGATTGGACCTGCTTGTAGAAGGGTGACAGTTCGGTGGGCATCGCAGTGCCTTTCCGTCCACGGGCCGGAACTGGTTCGACGGTGGCCCGGATGTCGAACAACAACGCTACGCGGTCGCCGCGCCGCGCGGCACGGAACGGCGGAGGGCACGCGCGACCTACGATTGCGACGGGCACCGAACAGGACGAGCAGGTGCCCGATCGTGAGACCTTCGTCCGACACTCCGAGGAGGCGTGTGAGCGTGACCGACACCGACACCCTGCAGCGGATCCGCGACCGGATCCGGGCCGCGATGCCCACCGCCCGAACCGAACTCGCGACACTGGTCGCCTTCCGTTCGGTCGCGGACCCGCGACAGTTCCCCGCGGAGGAGTGTCTCGCCGCCGCCCGCTGGGTGCGGGACGCGTTCGCCGCCGCCGGTATCGAGCACATCGAACTCGTCGAGACGTCCGACGGTTGCCCCGCCGTCGTCGGGCACAGTCCGGCCCCGGCCGGAGCGCCCACGGTTCTGCTCTACAGTCACTACGACATTCAGCCTCCCGGCAACGAAAGCCTGTGGCTCACCCCGCCTTTCGATCTCACCGAACGGGACGGTCGCTGGTACGGCCGGGGCGCCGCGGACTGCAAGGGCAACATCGTGATGCATCTGCTCGCGCTGCGCGCGGCCCTCGCCGACGGACCCCTGCCGGTGGGAGTGCGGATCGTCGTCGAAGGGTCCGAGGAGATGGGTGGTGCCGGGCTCGAACACCTCGTCGCGGAGCGCCCCGACCTGTTCGCCGCCGACCTGATCGTGATCGGCGACTGCGGCAACGCGGAAGTCGGCCGGCCCACCGTCACGACGTCGCTGCGTGGTATCGCGAACGTCGTCGTCCACGTGGAAACCCTTGCCGGGGAGGTTCATTCGGGGCAATACGGCGGGGCTGCGCCCGATGCGCTCGCCGCCCTCGTCCGGTTGCTGAACACCCTGCGCGACGAACACGGCAACACCGTCGTCGACGGCCTCGACACCCTCGGGCAGTGGGACGGGGTGCCCTATCCCGAAGACCGGTTCCGTGCCGACGCCGGTGTGCTCGACGGGGTGTCGCTGCTGTCGTCCGGCACGGTCGCCGACGCCGTGTGGGCAAGGCCGGCACTGACCGTGCTCGGCATCGACGCACCGCCCGTCGTCGGCTCGGTGGCGGCGATCGTGCCTCGCGCCTCGGCGCGGCTGAACCTGCGGGTGCCGCCGGGTCTGGACCCGCTGGTCGCGCAGGACGCCCTCGTCGCCCACCTCGAAGCGCACGTGCCGTGGGGTGCGCACCTGCGCATCGAGCGCGAAGCCCTCGGCGAACCGTTCCGCGCGGCCACCGACGGTCCCGGATACGCCGCCCTGCGTGCGGCGCTCGCGGCCGCGTACGGGCGCGAGGTGGGAACCGCCGGCCAGGGCGGCTCGATCCCGCTGTGCACGGCCCTGCAGCGGGCCGTGCCCGGGGCGGAGATCGCGTTGATCGGTGTCGAGGAGCCGCGGAGCGTCATCCACGCTCCGAACGAGAGCGTGGACCCGACGGAAATCGAGAACCTCGCCGTCGCGGAGGCGCTGCTCCTGCTGTCCCTGGCCGAGCGGTCCGCGAGCTAGAGCGACTGCCGAGCGGTCCGCGAGCTAGACCGACAGGTCGCGACGCAACTTCGCGACGTGCCCGGTGGCGCGCACGTTGTACTGCGCCACCTCGATCTTCCCCTCCTCGTCGACGAGGAAGGTCGAGCGGATCACGCCGGTCACGGTCTTGCCGTACATCTTCTTCTCGCCGAACGCGCCCCACGCCGTGAGCGTGGTCTTCTCCGGATCGGAGAGCAGCGGGAAGGTCAGTTCCTCCTTGTCGCGGAACTTCGCGAGCTTGGCGGGCTTGTCGGGGGAGATCCCGACGACATCGAGCCCGGCGTCGTTCAGTTCGGCGAGGTTGTCGCGGAAGTCGCATGCCTGCTTCGTGCAGCCGGGCGTGCTCGCGGCGGGGTAGAAGTACACGATCACCTTGCGGCCGCGGTAGTCCGACAACGACACCTCGTTGCCGTCGGCGTCGGGGAGGGTGAACTCGGGCGCGGGGTCGCCGGGGGCGAGTCTGCTGTTATCCGTCACGTCCGCCACGGTAGTGGACCGCGCGTCCACTACCGTGGTCGCAGCACACACAGCGACTCCTGGAGGATCACGTGCGTAGGGACACCGAGGCCATCGAGCGGGACATCGAGAACGCCCGCAACCAGCTCGCGAGCACGCTCGACGAATTGAGTGCGCGGACCAATCCGAAGACACTTGTTGCCAACACCAAGCAGACGCTCGTCGCCAAGGTGAACCAGCCGAACGTCAAGTACGCCGTCATCGCGGTCGGCGTCGTCGTGGGCGCTCTGGTTCTGCGCAGACTGCTGCGCTGACGACCCGTCGATCCGGGGGCACCGTCGTCCGTTCGCGGACGGCGGTGCCCTCGTTTTTGCGCCGCTAGCTGTGACATGTCACTTTCTTGCGACTTCGATCTTGTCGTGGTTCACATCTTTGCGTGGTTCACTGAGAAGACGTCGATCGTCTCGTCTTCGAAGGGGTGACGGTCATGCGGACTGCGCAGCATGTTGCACGACTCGTCCTGGTCGCGATCCTCGCCGCGACCGTCGCGCTGGTGACGGGGTCGGCCGCTTCCGCCGGCCGCATCGGCATCGCGCCGCCGGGCGGGCCTCCGGTGGACGCGCTGACGCCCTCGGACGGGGCCGTGGTCGGTATCGCGCAGCCGGTGACCGTCCGCTTCGGTGCCCCGGTGACCGATCGGGCCGCCGCCGAACGATCCGTCGCGGTCATCCCGTCCGTGCCCGTCGCCGGCGACTTTCGGTGGCGCGACGACCGTCACCTCGAGTGGGTTCCGGACGGATTCTGGCCGGGCCACACCGCTGTCACCGTCCTGGCCGGCGGCACCCGGACGCAGTTCCGAACCGGCGACGAATTCGTCGCGGTGGCGAACCTGTCCACGCACCAGTTCACCGTCTCCCTGAATGGGGAGATCGTCCGGACCATGCCGGCGTCGATGGGCAAGCCCGGTTACGAGACGCCGACCGGGACCTTCCCTGTGCTCGAGAAGTTCCGTGAGCTGGTGATGGACTCGTCGACCTACGGCGTTCCGATCGACGACCCCGAGGGGTACCGGATCGACACCGAATACGCGGTCCGTCTGACGTGGAGCGGAATCTTCGTGCATGCCGCACCGTGGTCGGTGGATTCGCAGGGCTACGCGAACGTCAGCCATGGGTGCATCAACCTGAGCACCGAGAACGCCCGGTGGTACTTCGACAACGTGAAGATCGGGGACCCGGTCGTCATCCGGTGGTGACGCCGGCCGG
>NZ_JBMBTE010000087.1:0-22510 GCF_048897285.1 Rhodococcus sp. O3 | reverse complement strand
TCATAATCGCCCGCAGAATGCTGGACCAGCAGGAAGGGCGGCAGCATGCACTACGTATTGGGCTTCGAGGAGATCGACCGGACGCAGATCGCGCTGGTCGGCGGCAAGGGCGCGAACCTCGGAGAGTTGTCGCGCGTCGACGGCGTCCTCGTCCCCGACGGCTTCTGCGTGACGACCGACGCCTATCGCCGAGTCACGACAGAAGCGCCGGCGCTCGACGCCCTGTTCGAGCAGCTCGCCCGCCTCGCTCCGGGCGATCGGGAGCAGATCGGTGCGGTGAGCGCACAAGTTCGTCGCGCGATCGAGGACTACATCCTCCCGGACGAGGTGGCCTCGGCGATTGCCGGAGCACTGTCGCGCCTCGGTGATGACACAGCCTGCGCCGTGCGGTCCAGCGCGACCGCGGAGGATCTGCCGTCGGCGTCCTTCGCAGGCCAGCAGGACACATACCTGAACGTCGTGGGGCCCGACGAAGTCCCCCGGCATGTCGTCAGGTGCTGGGCATCGCTGTTCACCGAGCGTGCCGTCACCTACCGGATGCGCAACGGGATCGACCACCGCAAGGTGCACATGGCCGTGGTCGTGCAGCGGATGGTGTTCCCGGAGTCGTCCGGGATCATGTTCACGGCCGATCCCGTCACCTCCGACCGGACGGTGACCTCCATCGATGCCGGATTCGGTCTCGGGGAGGCGCTGGTGTCCGGCCAGGTGAGTCCGGACATCTACACGGTGCGCGACGGTGCCGTCGTCGGCAAGACGATCGCCACCAAGCTGCGCGCTCTGCACGCCACACCGTCCGGCGGGACACAGATGCGGGAGGTTCCTCCTGAGCAGCGGAACCAACCGGTGTTGACGGACGCGCAGATCGTCCGGCTCGCCGATCTTGGGCGGCAGATCGAAACGCACTTCGGCAGTCCCCAGGACATCGAATGGTGCCTGCGCGACGGCGATTTCCGAATCGTTCAGAGCCGGCCGATCACCACGCTGTTCCCGATCCCGGAATCGAGCGACGACGAGAATCGCGTGTACGTCTCGGTCGGGCATCAGCAGATGATGACCGATGCCATGAAGCCTCTCGGACTTTCCTTCTGGCAGATAACAAGTCGGGCACCGATGCGTGATGCCGGAGGCCGGTTGTTCGTCGACGTCACCGAACGGCTTGCGTCGGCGACGGCCGGGCCCGCGATCGTTGCCGCGCTCGGAAAATCCGATCCGCTCATCGGCGATGCGCTGCAGACGATTCTGGATCGCGGCTTCGTCCCGCAACGTCCGGACGACGGTTCCGTCCCTGCAGCGGTGCGCGCCCCTGATCCGACCGCGCCGAATCCGGCGATCGTCACCGAGCTGATCGCGCAGAGCGAGGCTTCCCTCGAGGCCTTGAAGCGTGACATCGCGACCAAGACCGGGACGGAGTTGATCGACTTCATCCGGGACGATATCGAGGAACTCAGACGGGTCCTGTTCGATCCGCGTGGTCTTCAGGCGATCATGGCCGGGATGGGCGCTGCCGACTGGCTGAACGACCGACTCGACGAGTGGCTGGGTGAACGGAACGCAGCCGACACTCTCACCCAATCGGTTCCGCACAACGTGACCTCGGAAATGGGGTTGGCGTTGCTGGACGTGGCCGACGCGATCCGCCCGCATCCACAAGTGGTGGCATTCCTACAGCAGGTCGAGGACTCGGGTTTCGACGACAGCGCTTTCCTCGACGAGCTCGAAAAGTTCGACGGGGGCAGCGAAGCCCGGGCCGCGATCGAGGACTACCTCGACAGGTACGGAATGCGATGCGTGGGCGAAATCGACATCACCCGGCCCCGCTGGAGCGAAGCTCCGACGACCCTCGTCCCGCCGATCCTGGGAAATATCAAGGGTTTCGGTCCAGGTGCCGCCGCTGAGCGCTTCGAGCAGGGTCGACGCAACTCCGACGAGAAGGAACGCGAGGTTCTGGAACGCTTGCGCGCCTTACCCGATGGAGACACCAAGGCCGCAGAGACGAAGCGGATGATCGACCGTGTCCGGGACTTCGCGGGATACCGCGAGTATCCGAAGTACGGGATGGTGTGCCGCTACTTCGTGTACAAGCAGGCATTGCTGCGCGAGGCCGACCGTCTCGTCCGGGACGGCGTTGTTCGTAGTCGGGACGACATCTTCTTCCTGAGGTTCGACGAACTCGCCGATCTCATTGCGACACAGCACGAGCGCAACGACTTGATCGACGAGCGTCGGGAGGAGTTCGGCACGTATCAGGCACTGAAGGCGCCGCGAGTACTCACCTCGGACGGCGAAGCCCTCACCGGGGCCTACCGTCGCGAGGATCTGCCGGACGGCGCGCTTGCCGGCATGGCGGTGTCGGGCGGGACCGTCGAGGGTCGTGCCCGCGTGGTCCTGGACATCGCGGGCGCCGACCTCGAGGCCGACGACATCCTGGTCACCGCTTGCACCGACCCGAGTTGGACACCGCTGTTCGTCGCCATCAAGGGCCTGGTGACGGAAGTTGGCGGTCTGATGACGCACGGCGCGGTGATCGCGCGGGAGTACGGGCTGCCGGCGGTCGTGGGCGTCGAGAATGCAACACGACTCATTCGGGACGGGCAACGGATTCGGGTGAACGGAACGGACGGGTACGTCGAGCTCCTGCCGTAACCACCGTCGAACCCGGTGACGGGAACCATCATTGGGACCGACCGGGCGAGGCATCCCGTCACCCGCGGCGCGAAAGCCGCACGGCAACCCCACGAGCACCATCCCCATCTGGGACGACAGTGTTGCACCTCGGTGGGGCGGAACTTAGACTGACCTAAGTTATGGGGCATAACTTAACGAGAAGCAGGGGTACAGGCACGTGATCGGCAGACGTCCGCGCATGTTCGAGGTCGACGACATCATTCGCGTCGGCCGGAGCCTCGGGATGCGCAGGCTGAGCATGAACGCCGTCGCGGCGGAACTCGGCGTGTCCTCGACCGCCCTGTACCGGGCGGTCGACGGGCGGTGGGGACTCGAACGGCTCGTCGGCGAAAGCCTGCTCGGCGACCTGAAGCTCCACGACGATCCGGATCACGACATCGAGCAGCATCTGCTGTCCTTCGGCCTGCAGATGTGGCATTTCATCGTCCGCCATCCCGGGCTCGGTGTGTACATGCAGACCCTGTTTCCCCGCGGCGAGGCCGGTCGCCTCCTGATGGCGCACCAGATCGAGGCGTTGAGCAAGCGCGGATACAGCCCCGACGTCGCGATCGCGCTGTCCAGTGTGATCGCCGGCGTCTCCATCAACTACGCGGTGGCCGAGGACTCCCAGCGCGAGCACGCCGAGGAACTCGACGCGCAACGCGAGAAGATCACCGAACAACTGAAGACCGACGAGGACCTGGCGGAGGCACACCGCGACCTTCCGTCGGTCGAACACACACAGTTCGTGAGACTCGTTCTGGCAGCGATGGTCCGGGGAGTCGTGTCGGTCGCTCCTCCCGGGCGGCCGCTCGACGAGGTCATGGCCGAGTTGGCGGCGATAGGAATGGGGGTCTGATGGCCAAGCGTGGTTTTCAAGGGGCGATGATGCGCGGGTTCGGTGCCCGCGACCACGACGCCGTGGTCACCGGCACCGATCTGCTCGCACCGCGTTTCCTGCGGGTCCGGATGTCGTCCCCGACGCTGTTCCAGGACGTCGTCCCGGGACCGACCGCATGGATCCGGATCTGGTTCCCCGACCCGGAGGGCGGAGAGACCGAATACCAACGCGGATACACCTTTTCGGAGATGGATCCGGATGCGGGCACGTTCGCAGTGGATTTCGTCCTGCACGAACCGGCAGGCCCGGCGTCGACGTGGGCGCAACGCGCCACCCCCGGAGACCACATCAGCGTCACGTCGTTCGGGTCCAGGACGCTCGACATCCCCGAGGACCTGCCGGCCGGCTACCTGCTGATCGGCGACTCCGCGTCGATCCCGGCGATCAACAGTATCCTCACCGCCCTCCCCCACGAGGTCGCCGTCGAGCTGTACCTCGAGCAACACCACGAGGACGACCATCTCATTCCGATGTCCGATCATCCTCTGCTTCAGAAGAATTGGGTTCCCCGTGACGATGCGGACTCGCTGGCCGCGGCGATCGAGGACCGGGACTGGTCGAACTGGTACGCGTGGGCCGGCCCGGAATCCAACACCCTCAAGCAGTTGCGGACCCGGCTGCGCGACGACTTCGGCTTCCCCAAGTCCGAGGTGCACGCCCAGGCGTACTGGTCCGAGGGCCGCGCGATGGGCAAGCTGCGCTCGACCACCGACGAGCAGCCGACCGCCGACGAGGAAGCCCTCACGCGCACCACCGTGGCGGCGACAACCCCGGTGGAAGACACCGAAAAGCCCGTCACTGCTGCGAAATCCGATCGTGGCACCTGGCGGGCACAGGCCGGTGGACGACTCATCGCCCCACTGAAGCGCACTCTCGTCACGGCCGGTGTCGTCCAGGCCGTCGTCACGCTGATCCAGCTCGCCCCGTTCGTGCTCCTCACCGAACTGGCCCGCCGCATGCTCGACGGCACACCGTCGTCACAGCTGTGGAGCCTCGGGATCTGGACCGTCGGGCTGATGGGCTTCGGTGTGCTGCTCGCAGCGGCCCTGTCCCTGTGGCTGCACACCGTCGATGCCCGTTTCGAACGCGATCTGCGGCAACGACTTCTCGGCAAGCTCGCGAAACTGCCCCTCGGCTGGTTCACCGCCCGCGACTCCGGCCGGATCAAACGACTCGTGCAGGACGACACCCTGTCCCTGCACTACCTGATCACCCACGCCGTGCCCGACGCGGCCGGCGCGGTGGTCGCACCGATCGCCGTGCTGGTCTACCTGTTCACCGTGGACTGGCGGATCGCACTCGCGATGTTCCTGCCGATCCTCGTCTACCTCGTGGCGATGATCATCATGATGACCCAGTCGGGGCCGAAGATCGCCCAGTCCACGCGCTGGGCCGAGCGGATGGACACCGAAGCCGCGGGCTACCTCGACGGCCAGCCCGTCATCCGGGTGTTCGGTGGTGCCGCGGCCTCCACATTCCGGGCGCGCCTGCACGAGTACATCCGGTTCCTCGACGACTGGCAGCGCCCGTTCACCGGCAAGAAGACCCTCATGGATCTCGCGACCCGGCCGGCGACCTTCCTGCTGCTCATCACCGCATTGGGCACCGTGGTGGTCAACGGCGGCACGAACCCGACGACGCTGCTGCCGTTCCTGTTCCTGGGCACCACCTTCGGTGCCCGGCTCCTCGGTCTCGGCTACGGCCTGTCCGGGCTGCGCGACGGTATGCTCGCCGCCCGCCGCATCCAGGTCGCGCTCGACGAACCCGAACTCGAGACCCGGAACCGCTCGGGTCGCCTCCGCGACAGCTCCACCGCCGTGGAGTTCGACGGCGTCCGCTTCTCGTACCGACCGAATGTTCCGGTGCTCGACGACATCTCCCTCGAGCTCGGCTCCGGCACGGTCACCGCGCTCGTCGGCCTGTCCGGTTCAGGCAAGTCCACGATGGCGTCGCTGCTGGCACGGTTCCACGACGTCGACGAGGGCGCGATCCGGATCTTCGGCCGCGACATCCGCGAGCTGACCCCGGACGAGCTGTACAAGCAGGTCGGCTTCGTCTTCCAGGACACCCAGCTGATCCACGGCACGGTCCGGGAGAACATCGCGCTCGCCGTTCCCGACGCATCCGATCGGATGATCGAAGCGGCCGCACGCAGCGCTTACATCCACGACCGCATCCTGGAGCTGCCCGACGGCTACGACACGATGCTCGGCGCGAACCCACCGCTGTCCGGGGGTGAGCGGCAACGCATCACGATCGCCCGCGCGATCCTCGCGGACACACCGATCCTCGTGCTCGACGAGGCGACGGCCTACGCCGATCCCGAATCCGAGTACTTCGTGCAGCAGGCCCTGAGCCGGCTCACCGAGGGACGCACCGTCCTGGTGATCGCCCACCGCCTGCACACCGTCGTCGGTGTCGACCGCATCGTCGTCCTCGACCACGGCCGCATCGCCGAGACCGGCACCCACACCGAACTGCTGGCCCGCGACGGCCGCTACCGGAAGCTGTGGGATGCGGGCTCACTTTCGTCCAGCATGCTCGCCGACGCAGATCAGGAGCCGGCCCGATGATCCGCACCCTGCTCACGCTGCTGCCTCCCGACAGCCGCCGCACCGTCGCCGCCCACCTGACGCTGACCGTCGTCGGCGTGTTGCTGCGTGCCGCCGGGGTCGTGCTGCTCGTGCCGCTCGTCGGCGCGCTGTTCGGCGAGACCCCCTCCGACGCGTGGCCGTGGCTGGGCGCGCTCGCCGCCGTCACCGTCGTCGGCTGGGTCGTCGACGCGTGGGGTTCCCGCTTCGGATTCGACCTCGGATTCGGGTTGCTGGCGCACGCCCAGCACGAGGTGACCGAGCGGATCGCCCGTATCCGGCTCACCTGGTTCACCGCCGGGAACACCGCGACCGCCCGTCAGGCCATCGCCGCGACCGGCCCGGATCTCGTCGGTCTCATCGTGTACCTGGTGACGCCGCTGCTCGGTGCGGTGCTGCTGCCGTTGGCGATCGCGGTCGCCCTGTTCCCGATCTCGTGGGTGCTCGGTGTCGCCGCGCTCGCCGGTGTCCCGCTGCTGCTCGGTGCGTTCCTCGCGGCGGGCCGGTTCTCCCGCAGCGCCGACCGCGTCGCCTCCGACACCAATGCGGCGCTGACCGAGCGGATCGTCGAGTTCGCACGCACCCAGCAGGCGCTGCGCGCGGCACGCCGCGTCGAGCCGGCCCGCAGCCACGTGGGCCGGGCACTGTCCGAGCAGCACGCGGCGACGTTCCGGTTGATCGGCATGCAGATCCCCGGGCAGCTGGTGTTCGGCCTCGCCGCCCAGCTCGCGCTGGTGATCCTGGCCGGCACCGTGACGGTGCTGACCGTCCGCGGCGACCTGGACGTGCCGGAAGCGATCGCGCTGATCGTCGTCATCGTCCGCTACCTCGATCCGTTCACCACCCTCGGCGATCTCACCGCGGGCGTCGAAGCGTCGATCACGACGCTGCGCAGGATCCGGGAGGTACTGGACGCGCCGGTCGCCGACGAACCCGGAACGATGACGATCGTCGGTCGCCCACCGCGAATCGAAGTGCAGGGCATCGGTTTCCGCTACCGCGACAGCGCGACGGTGCTCGACGGCCTGGACCTGACGTTCGAGCCCGGCACCACCACCGCGATCGTCGGGCCGTCCGGATCCGGCAAGAGCACGGTGCTGGCGTTGCTGGCCGGGCTGCACGAACCACACACCGGGCGCGTCCTTGTCGACGGCGTCGACGCCGCGGAACTGGACCCGATCTCCCGGCGCAACCTGGTCGGTGTGGTCTTCCAGCATCCGTACCTGTTCGACGGCACGATCCGCGAGAACATCCTGGTCGGCAACCCGGATGCGGACGACGCCGCGCTCGCGGCCGCCGCGACCCTCGCGCAGGTCGACGAGATCGTCGCGGCCTCCCCCGACGGCTGGGACACCCGCGTCGGTGAGGGCGGCAGCGCGCTGTCCGGGGGTGAGCGGCAACGCGTTTCGATCGCGCGGGCGCTGCTGAAACCGGCGCCGGTGCTGCTCGTCGACGAGGCCACCAGCGCGCTGGACACGGAGAACGAAACCGCGGTCGTGCAGGCCCCGACCGCCGACCCGACGCCGCGCACCCGGGTGATCGTCGCGCACCGGTTGGCGAGCATCCGCACCGCCGACCGGGTCGTGTTCCTCGAGCGCGGCCGCGTCGTCGAGGACGGCGGCGTCGACGAGCTGCTCGTGGCAGGGGGTCGCTTCGCGGAGTTCTGGCGGCAGCGTGACGCCGCGTCCGGATGGCGGCTGGAAACCTCACCCAAGGGGTAGTGCCGGCGGCATCGGAATGCTCGTACAGTGCGCAATACGGGAAGTCCGTGCCGAAACCCGCCGTCCGGTTCCATGATGGATCCGGCCGGAATCCATCGATACCGGCCGGAGAGGACACCATGCCCACCGCTATCAACACCGCACCCACGGTCACGCACGCCGCACTGCTCGGGATCGGGGCGTACCGGCCCCGCCGGGTGGTACCCAACGCCGAGATCGTCGACCGCATCGATTCCTCCGACGAGTGGATCCGGACCCGATCGGGCATCGCGACCCGCCGCTGGGCCGAACCCGACGAGACGATCGTGTCGATGAGCGTGGCCGCCTCCCGCGAGGCGCTGTCCGCAGCCGGGCTGGACGTGGACCAGATCGACGCGGTCGTGCTGGCCACGTCGTCGCAGATGGTGCTCGGCCCCTCCGCCGGGGCGGTCGTGGCCACCGAACTCGGTATGCACGACACCGCGGCGTTCGACATCTCCGCGGGCTGCGCGGGCTTCTGCTACGCGCTGGGGAACGCGGCGGCCCTGGTCCGGGCAGGACAGGCCCGTCACGTTCTCGTGATCGGCGTCGAACGGCTGTCGGACCTGCTCGACCCCACCGACCGCACCTGCGCGTTCATCTTCGCCGACGGGGCCGGTGCCGCCGTGGTCGGGCCCTCCGACACCGAGGGCATCGGACCGGTCGCGTGGGGCTCCGACGGCTCCCAGACCGACGCCATCAAGCAGGACAAGGACTTCGCGCGGTACTTCGCGGAGGTCGAGGCGGCGGGCGGAAGCGGGACTGTGCCCGAACGGCCCTACATCCGCATGAACGGTGCCGCGGTGTTCCGGTGGGCCGTCACGTTCCTGGAGAAGGCGTGCCGCGACGCCCTCGGCAAGGCCGGGGTCACCGTCGACGATCTGGACGCCTTCGTGCCGCACCAGGCCAACAGCCGCATCACCGACGCGTTGGTTCGGGCGCTGGCCCTGCCCGATTCGGTCGCGGTCGCGCAGGACATCGCCGAGACCGGCAACACGAGCGCCGCGTCGATTCCGCTCGCGATGGAACAGCTCCTCCGGTCCGGCGGGGCGAAACCCGGCGACACCGCGCTGCTGGTGGGGTTCGGTGCCGGGCTCGCGTACGCCGGGCAGGTCGTGAAGCTTCCCCCGCTCGGTTAGACGCCTGAACGACAGCGGCGCTGCGGCCCCCACCGGGGACCACAGCGCCGCGTTCGGCTCGATTCAGTCCTTCGGACCACCGGCAACGTAGATGACCTGGCCGGACACGAAACCGGAACCCTCGGACGCGAGGAACGACGCGGTGTGGGCGATGTCCTCCGGCTTGCCGACGCGCGCGACCGGGATCTGCGCCGCGGCGGCCTTCTTGTAGTCCTCGAACGGGACGCCGACACGCTCGGCGGTGGCGGCGGTCATCTCGGTGGCGATGAAGCCCGGGGCGATCGCGTTGGCGGTGACACCGAACTTGCCGAGCTCGATCGCCAGGGTCTTGGTGAAGCCCTGCATGCCGGCCTTGGCAGCGGAGTAGTTCACCTGACCGCGGTTGCCCTGCGCGGACGTGCTCGACAGGTTGACGATGCGACCGAACTTGTTGTCCACCATGTACTTCTGGCAGGCACGCGTCATGAGGAACGCGCCGCGCAGGTGCACGGCCATGACGGCGTCCCAGTCTTCGACGGTCATCTTGAACAGCAGGTTGTCGCGGGTGATGCCGGCGTTGTTGATCAGGACCGTCGGCTCGCCGAGTTCGGTGGCGACCTTCTCCACCGCAGCGGCGACGGACTGCTCGTCGGCGACGTTCGCGCCGACCGCGAGGGCCTTGCCGCCGACGGACTCGATGGCGGCGACGGTGTCGGCGCAGGCGTCGGCGTCGAGATCGAGCACGGCGACCTGGAGGCCGTCCTCGGCGAGACGCTTGGCGACGGCGGCACCGATGCCGCGGGCGGCTCCGGTGACGATGGCGGTGCGGACTGTCGAGCTCACTACGAAACCTCCAGTAGATGGTGGAACGGTCAGTTGATGGTAAGGCCGCCGTCGACCGCGAGGGTCTGCCCCGTCACATACCCGGCCGCGTCGGACACGAGCCATACGAGGGTCGCGGCGAGTTCGGCCGGGTCACCGGTGCGGCCCAGGACGATCCGCGACTTCATGCTCTCGATGTAGCCCTCCGGGTACTCGTCGGTCATCTCGGTCGCGAAGAAGCCCGGGGCGATCGAGTTGACGCGGATGCCCTTGCGCAGACCCCACTGCTGCGCGAGGTCGCGGGTCAGGCCGATGACCCCGGCCTTGCTCGCGGCGTACGCGGCCTGCGGCAGGCCCGCGGTGGTGATGCCGAGGATCGAGGAGATGTTGACGATCGAGCTGCCCGGCTGCATGACGCGACCGGCGGCCTGCGCGGCCCAGTAGGAGCCGTTGAGGTTGATGTCGATGACGCGGCGGAACTGGTCCGGGGTCTCCTTCGTGGCGGGGACCGCGGTGCCGATACCGGCGTTGTTGACGAGGATGTCGACCTTGCCGAGCTGTTCGACGGCGGTGTCGACCATGCGCTGCGCCTGGTCCGGATCGGCGATGTCGGTTTCGACGGTGACGGCGCGACGGCCGGCGGCGCGGACGAGTTCGGCGGTCTCCGCGAGCCGGTCGGCGCGGCGGGCCGCGAGCACCACATCGGCACCGGCTTCTGCCAGCGCCTGCGCGAACGCGACACCGAGACCGGACGATGCGCCGGTGACGATCGCGACGCGATCGTCGAGGCGGAACCTGTCGAGAGCGGACACAGTTGTCTCCTCGGAAGTGACGGGGCTACAGATGTGTATAGCCCGGAGAGATGGTGGAATTCAAATGGACACGCCCGAAAAACATTAGGCCGCATGCCTTTTCAGACATACGGCCTAATGGTGTGTTTGTCCTTGCCTATGCGGGCGTCAGCTCAGGCGCTCGAGGACCATCGCCATGCCCTGGCCGCCGCCGACACACATGGTCTCGACGCCGAACTGCTTGTCGTGGGCCTGCAGGTTGTTGATCAGCGTGTTCGTGATGCGCGCACCGGTCATACCGAACGGGTGGCCGAGCGCGATCGCACCGCCGGAGACGTTGAGCTTGTCCTCGTCGATACCCAGCTCGCGGGCCGAACCGAGCACCTGCACGGCGAACGCCTCGTTGATCTCGAACAGGTCGATATCGGAGATCGACTTACCGGCCAGCGCCAGCGCCTTCTTCACGGCCTCGATCGGGCCGAGGCCCATGATCTCGGGCGACAGACCCGACACGCCGGTCGAGACGATCCGGGCGAGCGGGGTCAGACCCAGCTCCTTCGCCTTGGTGTCCGACATGATCACCAGCGCCGCGGCACCGTCGTTGAGCGGGCACGCGTTGCCGGCGGTGACCGTGCCGTCCGGGCGGAACACCGGCTTGAGCTGGCTGACCGCCTCGTAGGTGGTGCCCGCGCGCGGGCCGTCGTCGGTGGAGACGACGGTGCCGTCGGGCAGGGTCAGCGGGGTGATCTCCTTCTCGAAGAACCCGGACTTGATGGCATCCTCCGCGCGGTTCTGCGACCGCACGCCCCACCGGTCCTGGTCCTCACGGGAGATCCCGGTGTACGAGGCGACGTTCTCGGCGGTCTGGCCCATCGCGATGTAGACGTCGGGGAGCAGGCCGTCCCGGCGCGGATCGGTCCACGGGGTGCCGCCCTCGGCGAGCTTCGCGGTGCGGGCCTCGGCGTCCGCGTAGAGCGGGTTCTTCGTGTTCGGCAGTCCGTCGGCGTTGCCGGTGATGTAGCTCGACACCGACTCGACACCGGCGGAGATGAACACGTCACCCTCGCCGGCCTTGATCGCGTGCATCGCCATGCGGGTGGTCTGCAGCGACGACGAGCAGTACCGGTTGACGGTCACGCCCGGCAGGAAGTCGTAGCCGAGCTGCACCGCGACGGTCCGCGCGATGTTGAAACCCGACTGGCCGGCGGGCTGGCCGCAGCCGAGGAGAAGGTCGTCGATCTCGGTGGGGTCGAGTTCGGGCACCTTCGCCAGCGCGGCGGCGACCATCTGGGCGGCCATGTCGTCGGGGCGCAGCGACTTGAGCGAGCCCTTCATCGCGCGGCCGATGGGCGAACGTACTGCGGAGACGATCACTGCTTCGGGCATCGGAAGCTCCTTCGAAAAGAGTGGAGTATCGGGGACTACAGGCCGAGGTCGCGGCCGATGAGTTCCTTCATGATCTCGTTGGTGCCGGCCCAGATCTTGGTGACGCGGGCATCCTTCCAGGCACGGGCCACACGGTACTCGTTCATGAAGCCGTAGCCGCCGTGAATCTGCACGCAGGCGTCGAGAACCTCGGACTGCGTCTGCGCCGTCCACCACTTGGCCTTGGCGGCGTCGACGGCGCTGAGCTCACCGTCGGCGTGGGCCTCGACGGCCTGGTCGACGTACGCCTCGGCGACCTCGATCTTGGTGACGAGCTCGGCGAGCAGGAACTTGTTGTACTGCATGGTGCCGATGGCCTGGCCGAACGCCTTGCGCTCCTTGGCGTACTCGATGGTCTCGAGCAGGATGTGCTTGGCGTGGTGCACGTTGTTGATAGCGGAGCCGAGACGCTCCTGCGGGAGCAGCTTCATCATCGAGATGAAGCCCATGCCCTCTTCACCGAGGAGGTTCTTGCCCGGGACGCGGACGTCCTTGAAGAACAGTTCGGCGGTGTCGGCCTCGGGCTGGCCGACCTTGTCGAGCTTGCGGCCGTTCTCGAAGCCCTCCATGCCGCGCTCGACGACGAGCAGCGAAATGCCCTTGGCGCCCTTCGACGGATCGGTGCGGGCCGCGACGACAACCAGGTCGCAGTTGTAGCCGTTGGTGATGAAGGTCTTCGCGCCGTTGAGGATCCAGTCGTCGCCGTCGCGGACCGCGGTGGTCTTGAGGTTGGCGAGGTCCGAACCACCGGACGGCTCGGTCATGCCGATCGCGCAGATGAGCTCACCGGTGGCGCAACGCGGCAGCCAGCGCTCGCGCTGCTCCTCGTTACCGAGATGGACGATGTACGGCACGGTGATGTCGGAGTGGATGCCGATCGACGACGACAGCGCCATGTTCGCCCGGGCGAACTCCTCTGCGACGATCGCGTTGAAGCGGTAGTCGTTCGCTTCCATGCCACCGAACCGCTCGGGGATCTCGAGCCCCAGGAAGCCCGCCTTGCCCGCTTCGATCCAGATGTCGCGGGGGATCTCGTGACGTTCGATGAGTTCCTCGGCACGGGGCAGCACGAACCGGTTCACGAACTCGCGAGCCGACTCGCGGAACGCCTCGTGATCGGGACCGTACAGGGTGCGTCGCATTCAACCGCTCCTAATCTAAGCACGCGCTTATAATCTAAGCGTTTGCTTATAGTGGACCCGATGCGGCAAGTTGTCAACTGCCGGGAACACAGGGAGAGCACAGTGGCCACATCGAGAGACGACGTGATCAGCGGATCCAAGGCGGCGGCCCGCCTGCGGGAAGCCGCCATCGAGGTATTCGCCGAGAACGGGTACGGCGGCACCACCACCCGCCAGATCGCCGCGCGCCTCGACATGAGCCCGGCCGCGATGTATCCGCACTACAAGTCCAAGGAAGAACTGCTCTACGCGATCGGCTACGAGGGCCACGACCTGGCGTTGCGGGTCGTGCAGGACGCCGACATCCCCGGCGCCGACGCCACCGAACGTCTCGCCACGATCATCCGGCGCTTCGCGGAATGGCAGGCCGAGAACCACAGCCGTGCCCGCGTCGTCCAGTACGAACTCACCGCTCTCACGCCGGAGCACTACCGCGTCATCACCGGACTGCGACGACGGACGACGCAGGTGGTCCGCGACGTCGTCGACGCCGGCCTGGCCTCCGGCGAGTTCACCGTGCCCGACGCCGAGGGCGTCACCCTCGCCCTGATGTCGCTGTGCGTCGACATCTGCCGCTGGTATCCGTCGGGCCGCTACCAGGACCCCGAAACCATCGGCGCGCTCTACGCCGATCTCGCGCTGCGACTCGTCGGCGCCGTGCACTGAATCGCGAAATCCGCACGGCCACTGGACAACCGCCGAGCTCCTCCGGCGCGCGGATGTCACCACCCGCGCGCGGATGTTGCAACGGAGTGCGGTTGTCCGGGAGTAGTCTCGACGGCATGACCGAGCGTGATCGGGACCCCGACGGCAAGCCGAAGAACGCCCGCCCCCGCGACGCGCTGGGCCGTCCGCTCCCCTATGGCGAGGAGGGCGTCGAACCCATCCCCGAAGACCTCGACCTGTCACCCAACGAGGCCATCACCGAGGCCCAGCGGCTGTTCGACCACGGATACCCCTTCCACGCACACGAGGTGTTCGAAGGATCGTGGAAATCGGCGCCGGTCGAGGAACGCACCCTGTGGCAGGGACTCGCGCAGCTCGCGGTCGGGCTCACCCACCTGCTGCGCGGCAATCCGTCCGGTGCCGCGTCACTGCTCCGGCAGGGGCAGGCCCGGGTGCGGCACTACGAGGACGCACCGCCGCACGGCCTCGATATCGACGGCCTGTCCGCGTGGGCGGACCACCTGCTCGCCGAGATCGAGCGCGGCGATCCGATCCCCGAACCGCCCGTACCGCGCCTGCGGATGCCATGATGCGGTGATGCCGATCCTGCCGATGTTCCCGCTGGGAACAGCGCTGCTGCCGGGCGATCACCTGCCGTTGCGGGTGTTCGAACCCCGCTACCAGCAGCTGGTCCACGACTGCATGGCCGCACCCGACGGACCGCGCTTCGGTGTCGTGCTCATCGCGCGCGGACACGAGGTCGGTGGCGGCGACGTGCGGCACGACGTCGGGACGGTCGCGCGGATCGTCGTCGACACCGAACTCGGCGGCGGCCACCACCGGCTCGAATGCCTCGCCGAGGAACGCATCCGGATCCTGCAATGGCTGCCGGACGATCCGTATCCGCGCGCCGAGGTCGAACCGTGGCCCGACGCCCCGTCCGAGGGCACGGACCTGTCCGGGCTGACCGGGCTGTTCGGGAAGCTGTACGGACTACTCGACCGGCTCGTTGAGAACGGCGTGAACCCACCGCGCGCGGACGACCTGCCCGACGACCCGGGTGCCCGGCTCTACGCGCTGTCGCGGTGGGTGCCGATGGGCGAGGCCGACAGACACGCCCTGCTCGCCGCGCCGGGACCCGACGAACGACTGGCCGTGCTCACCGAGGCGATCGCCACGGCCATCGACCTCGCCGAATGGCAGTTGAAGGACCAGTGATTCCGAAGAAGGGGTGATACGGAAGCGGCGGCACGGTGTGTGAACACCGCGCCGCCGCACCGTCGCTTCCCGGATCGCTCACCGATCGCGCAGGGCTGCCAGAGCCTCGGTTCGCTGGTCGATCCACGTGCGCATCGAATCGATGCTCGCCTGCAGGGTTTCCTGCGTGAGACCGTCGGTGACCGGGACGGTCTCGGCGATCTCGTCCAGCAATGCAGTCGCGCGTCCGCTGCCGTAGATCTGCTCGAACAGATCCCAGTACGCGCTCTCGTACACGGCCGTGAACGCGTCCGACTCGAGGAAGCGGGTCTTCAGCGGATTGCCCATCGACATGCCCGGAGGTCCGCCTTCCGGCCCGCCGGGGAAGGCCGGCACTCCGTTCGGCGTTCCCTGAGGCATCCCACCGCCACCCTGCGGCGGGGTCACTCCTGCGGGAGGTGTCATGCCCTCCGGAGGCGTCATGCCCTCCGGCGCCGTGCCCCCGGCCTGCGGCGTGCCCTCACCGGGTGCTGCGCCCGCGCCGTTCATGCCCGGCGGCATGCCGCCACCCGGCCCGCCCGGACCCATCCCGCCCGGCCCCATCATGCCGACCAAGTCGTGCGGTCCGGCGCTGGTGCCGCCCTGCATCGCCAGGTTCAGATCCCAGGAGACGACGGTGAGCTTCTCGGTGCCCAGGTCGTACCAGAGGTAGTAGTTCTGGCCCGGGCCGGCCATGTCGTCGCCGTTGACGAGGAGGTTCTGCGTCGCGACGTAGCGGGCGAAGGATTCGACGTCGACCCGGTCGCCGAGGTGCGCGTCGAACTCCTCGTCGCTCGCCGTGTCCATCCACTTCAGGAAATTCACGATCGGCTGCAGGTTGCCGCTGCCGGCCGCGTTGATCTGTTTGAACCGATCGGCGTAGGACGACTGGTCGTCGTCGACGTACTCGAAACGTGAACTCGCGTCCGCCTTGTACAGATAGCCGTCGCCGTCGAACAGCGAGTTGGCGTAGCCGTCGTCGGGATGCTCGAGCAACAGGCGTGTCGTGGTCGCGCTGTCGTTGATCGAGTACACCGTGTACGCGTACCGCTGCGTCGGCTGGCCGGTCTCCGCGGTGAGCGACAACGCCATCGCCTCGTTCAGCACCGGCGTGCCCGGCCGCACCGACAACTCGGTCATGCCCTGATAGGCGCGGCCCGAGGCGTTCTCGTCGAAGCTGATGAGCAGCGGCAGCGACGTCGGATCGTCCTCCGACGCCGACGACATCATGGGACCCATCCGTCCTGGATCGAAATCCTCGGGGAATTCGAATCCTTCGGGCAGTTCCATACCTTCCGGGGGCCGGAAGCCCGAACCACCGGGCCGGGCGTCGTCGCCGCGCACGCCCATCAGAGTCGAGTTGCCCTTGAGCCGGACGGACACGTCGTCGACGAACGTGCCGTCGATGGTGAGGTCGGCGGTCACCCACTTCTTGTCGCCGGTCTTCTGGAAAGTGGTGATCATGTCCTGATATTCGGCATCGGTGATTTCCAGCGACACCTCATGCTGCACCGAACTGTCGAACAGGTCGACGGTGCCCGCGATGTTCTCGGTGATCTCCGAGGCGATAACCGTTGCGTCCCCGACGATGTAGGGACGGATCCGGGTACTGCCGAACACGGTCGCCATGATCGTGACGAACGCGACGAACACCACCAGCAGCTTCCAGTGCTGACGCAGCGATGTCGGGATTCGATGTCTGAGCCGACGCCGCGGTCGGGGCTCGCCGGCGGTGTTCGTCCCGCCCATCAGATGTCCGTCTGGTCGTATCCGGTCAGGACGGTGACGCGCTGGCCGGTGTTGACCGCGCCCAGTGCCGCGATCAGCTCGGACGCTTTCTTACCCTTGCGCAACTGTGCCGTGTAGTACAGCTCGTTGAGCGCTCCCGCGCGGACGGATTCGGTGGAGACCAGCTCGAATTCCGTGCAGAACTCGATGAGGACGTCCTCGACGAGCGCTTCGAATCCCGGCTCCGGCGGCACCTGCACCTTCACGACCTGACGCTGCACGTCGAGCTTGAACCAGTTGAACTTGTTCATGATCAGCAGCACGAGGCAGATCGCGACGGTCGCGGCGACGGCGAGGATGTAGAAGCGGGTGCCGGTGGTCATGCCGATCGCCATCACCAGGAAGATGAACCCGACGTCACGAGTTTCCTTGATGGCGTTGCGGAATCGCACGACCGACAGCGCGCCGACGAGCGCGAACGCCCGGGCGATGTTGGAGCCGACCACGAGCATGATCAGCGAGATGATCATGCCGACCATCACGAGGGTCTGCACGTAGGACTGGCTGTAGGAGACGTTCTTGTGCGTGTATCGGTAGACCCAGCCGATGACGGCGGACAGCACGAACGACAACGACAGCGACACGATGATGTCGAATGTCGAAAATGTCCCGCTGAGGTCCTGAAGATCGAAATTCATGGTTGTCCTGGTGTCCGAATGGTTGGAGATCGATGAAAACTGTTGCGCGCGTCGTCAACCCACGACCGGAGCGGGTTCACCGAAGAGATCCGGCGGGACGGGCTCGTCGAACCCGTCGGGCAGGATCGGTTGGGGTGCGCCGGTGATCGAGCGCGGTGCCAACCCGAACGCCTGCACCGACTGGCAGTACTTCGAGATCCGGATGACCGACATGTTCAGTCGCGCGGTCAGATCCGTCGCCCAGTACGGAACCCGTTCGTTCGCCTTGAGTTCGACGATCGCCAGCTTCGGCGGGATGATGAAGCGGTTCTCGGCGCCGGATGCGAAATGGAAGTCGCGGTCGCGGCCGTGCACCTTGTGATCGATCGTCACCCGCAGGCCCAGATCGGCTTCGCGGCCGACGAACGCCTCCCGCAGGTAGCCGGTGGTGACGACGGGCCGCAGATCGAGATTGCCGATCAGGGTGGTCACCTCGTTCACGAACGGTCGCTGCGATGGATCGCACTCGATCTCCTCGCGGCCGTCCAGCCACCGCCGCGCCTGCCCGTAGGGCAGCGCGATCCGCCGCTTCTGGGTCACGCGGTTGACGCGCTGCTTGATCTCGATCTGCACCGAGGTGTCGTCGGTGCAGTCCACCGGAGTGCCGTACAGCCGCATCCGGAGTTTGCGCCGGAACTTCAGTCCCTCGATCTTCTCCCAGTAGAAGCGCAGATCCACGGTGTCGTAGTACAGCGATGTCACCGGATATCCGCCGTGCGGCGAGAACGGATCGGTGTCCATGCGGGCGGCGAGCTCGGCCCGCAGCTCCGGGACCTTCATCTCGTCGACGAGGTACTTGATCTCGTATCGGTTGAAGGCGTGCAGCTTGCTCGCCGTCTGCTGATAGCCGACGGGACCGACCGGAACGTCCTCGACCGATTCGGTTGGATCATCCGACGAGGATCGCTTCCGGAATCGATCGATGAGGCTCATGGCGGCGGCAGCTCCCGGCTGATCGGTGGCGAACGGGTGAACGCTCCGAGTACACCCGACGACGTTTCCGGGAAGCTGGAAAAATGCTGGCAATCACCTGTGAGTCGATCTTGCCGCTCAGCCGACGATCACGACCTCGAGGTTGCGCGGGCCGTGCACCCCCTCGACGCGTTCGAGTTCGATGTCCGAGGTCGCGGACGGACCGCTGATCAGCGTGGTCGGCCGCTCCGGCACGAGCCGGGCGAGGGCTTCGGGCACCCCGACCTCGACGGTGTCGAGCGGCACGACGCACACGTGCAGATCCGGCACGAGCGTCAGGGCTCGCCTGCCCTGGTCGGCGCTGCCGTCGAGGAAGATGGTGCCCGTCTCGGCGCACGACACCGCCGACGCGGTGACGACCCCGTCGAGCGCTTCGAGTTCCGGCGCCGGCACGTCGGCCGAGTCCACGACGATCTCCCCGTCGAACGCGGCGAGCCACGAGTCGTCGAGACCGGCGGGCACACCCACCCGCGCGACCTTCCGATCGGCCAGCACCCGCGCGAGGACCGCCGGCAGTTCGGCTGCGGTGCAGCGGTGCACGTGAGCCTTGTAGTCGAGCAACCGGTCGGCGAACAGTTCGTAGCGTTCGTCGTCCGGCAGGGTGCGGCCGGTGCGGTAGTCGCGGGGGATCTCCGTCGGCGCGGGCGGCGCGAGCGTCAGGGCGTCGCGGATCCGGCCGAGCACTACTTCGCGGGCGCTCATCGGTCCTGTCCTTCCCGTCGCGCAGCGGCCATCGCGGCGCGGCCCTCCTCGGAGTCCCACCACTGCCGGAACGTCTGCTTCGGTGGTGCGGGGATGTCTCGGGCCGCGGTCCAGCCGCCGAGCGGGCCGGGCAGCACCGAGATCGCGCCCTTCTTCCCCGCGACGATCCGGCCGCCGATGCCGCCGGCCTTCTGCGCCGCGGTCCACCGCCGCGAGGACGACATCGCCAGCGACGCCGCCTTCATCGCCGCGGCTTCCACGGTGAGTCCTGCCTGTTCGACCTTCTGGTGACGCAGTTCGACGAGCAGCGACGGGATGTCGATCTTGACGGGGCAGGCGTCGAAGCACGCGCCGCACAGGCTCGACGCGAACGGCAGCGTCGCGTTCGGGTCGCCGGGTTCGCTCATGCCCGCGAGTTGCGGGGTGAGCACCGCCCCGATCGGACCCGGATAGGTCGAACCGTAGGCGTGGCCGCCGGTGCGTTCGTAGACCGGGCACACGTTGAGGCATGCGGAGCACCGGATGCAGTGCAGCGCTTCGCGTCCCACCGAATCGGCGAGTGCGGCGGTGCGGCCGTTGTCGAGCAGGATCAGGTGGAACGCCTGCGGTCCGTCGCCCGGGGTGACACCCGTCCACATCGACGTGTACGGGTTCATCCGCTCCCCCGTCGACGACCGCGGCAGCAGCTGCAGGAACACCTCGAGGTCGCGGTAGGTGGGCAGCAGCTTCTCGATGCCCATGACGGTGATGAGCGTCTGCGGCAGCGTCAGGCACATGCGGCCGTTGCCCTCGGATTCGACGACCGCGAGAGTGCCGGTCTCGGCAATCCCGAAGTTCGCGCCCGATACCGCGACCGGGACGGTCATGAACTTGTGGCGCAGGAACTTTCGGGCCGCCTCCGCGAGGTGGGCAGGGTTGTCGTCGAGATCCGGGTCCACACCCGGCATTTCGCGCAGGAAGATCTCACGGATCTCGGAACGGTTGCGGTGGATCGCCGGGACGAGGATGTGCGACGGCCGGTCGTGGCCGAGTTGGACGATGAGTTCGGCCAGGTCCGTCTCGTGCGCGACGATGCCCCGAGCCTCGAGATATTCGTTGAGGCCGATCTCCTGGGTGGCCATGGATTTGACCTTGACGACCTCGTCGGACCCGGTGTCGCGCACCAGTTGTGCGACGAGGGCGTTGGCTTCGTCGGCGTCGGCGGCCCAGTGCACGACGCCGCCGCGCGCGGTGACGGCGGCTTCGAGCTGTTCGAGCAGTTCGGGCAGGCGTGCGAGCACGTCCGCCTTGACGGCGGCACCGGCGTCGCGCAGCGCTTCCCAGTCGGGGACCTCCCCGGTCACGCGGAGCCGCTTGGCGCGGATGGTGTGGGTGGCCTTGCCGATGTTGCGGCGCAGCTGACTGTCGGCGAGCTCGTGATGCGCTGCGTCCGGGAACTTTTCGACGCCGCGCAGATTTCCCGAACCGCGCGGCGGGACGGTGGGCGTGCCGAGCGCGGTGGTGCTCATGCGGTCACCACCGGGGCGTCGACGGAGGCGAGGATCTCGGCGAGGTGCACGGTGCGGCCGCCGGTTTTCAGGCGCGACATGCCGCCGCCGATGTGCATCAGGCACGACGAGTCGCCGGCCGTACAGTATTCGGCGCCGGTGGCGGCGATGTTGCGGAGTTTGTCGGACAGCATGGCGGTGGACGTTTCGGCGTTCTTGATGGCGAACGTGCCGCCGAAGCCGCAGCACGAATCCGCTTCGGGGAGCTCGACGAGGTCGATGTCGCGGACATTGCGCAGCAACTGCAAGGGTTTGTCGCCGACCCGCAGCATGCGCAGGGAATGGCAGGTCGGGTGGTAGGTCACGCGGTGCGGGTAGCGGGCGCCGACGTCGGTGACGCCGAGGACGTCGACGAGGAACTCCGACAGTTCGTACGTCTTGGCCTTGACCGTGTCGACCTTCCCGCGCAGCGCGGCGTCGCCGTAGCGGCCGGCGACGATCTCGTGCTGGTGCCGGACGGATCCGGCGCACGATCCGGACGGGACGACGACCGCGTCGATGGAGGCGTCGCCGAAGGTGTCGGCGTAGTTGCGGACGAGGGGCAGTGCGTCGGGCTGATATCCGGTGTTGACGTGCATCTGCCCGCAGCACGTCTGGCCGGGCGGGAACACGACGTCGTGGCCGAGCCGCGCCAGGAGAAGGGCGGTGGCCTTGACCGCGCCGGGGAACAGGGTGTCGCCGAGGCAGGTGGCGAACAACGCGACTCGCATGGTGGATCTCCGCATCGAATCTATGTGGTCTGACCACACTAACCCACGTTCGGGAGCCACGCACGAGAAAAAGGCGGCCTAGGCTCTGCTGACATGTCGTCGCCGTCCGCACCCCGCGCGTGGGAGCAGGTACTCGCCCGCCTCGAGGAGAAGCTGATCTCCGGGGAACTCGCGCCGGGTCAGCGGCTCCCGGGCGAGCGCATCCTCGCTGCCGAACTCGGTGTGGGCCGGTCGTCGGTGCGCGAGGCCCTGCGGGTGATGGAGGCGCTCGGTCTGCTCACCGCGCACACCGGCTCGGGTCCCAATGCCGGGGCGATGATCGTCTCCCGGCCGGTGGGCGGAATGTCGATGCTCATGCGCATGCAGGTCGCGGCCCAGAACTTTCCCGTCCGCGACGTCGTGCAGACCCGACTGGTGCTCGAGACCGAGGTCGTGCAGACGCTCGCCGAGACCCGCCCGGTCCCGGACCTGTCCCACGCCGAGGAGTTGCTCACCGCGATGGACTCTCCCGAGCTGTCCGCGCACGAGTTCCTCGTCCTCGACTCCCGGTTCCACATCGCCCTGGCCGACGCGGCGGGCAACCTGGTCATCGCCTCGATGATGGCCGCCCTGCGCGAATCGATCGAGAGTTACGTGCTCGCCGGAGCACCCCTCGCCACCTGGCCGGAGACCTGCAGCCGGCTGCGCCACGAACATCACGGCCTCGTCGCGGCAGTGCGGGCCGGGGACGTGCAGGCTGCCCGGCAGCGCATCGGCGACCACATCCGCGGCTACTACGCCGAGAGCCTGTCGAACCCCCTGAACGGAGCACCCCCGCCGGTGGTGTAGTGTTGTTCGTGCAACGCGGGGTGGAGCAGCTCGGTAGCTCGCTGGGCTCATAACCCAGAGGTCGCAGGTTCAAATCCTGTCCCCGCTACCACCACCGGCCCGGACTCTCACGAGTCCGGGCCGGTTTTGTTTTCGCCGGTCGAAGGGGT
>NZ_JBMBTE010000086.1:0-22725 GCF_048897285.1 Rhodococcus sp. O3 | reverse complement strand
CGAGGGTGGCCTGCTGCCCCTCGCCCCGGACGCGAAGGTCGCGGTGATCGGCGAACTCGCCCGCACCCCGCGCTACCAGGGTGCGGGATCGTCACGGATCAACCCGACGCGGCTGGACAACGCGCTCGACGAGATCCGGGCGCTCGCGACCGTCGAGGTGCCGTTCGCGGCGGGCTACTCCGCCGAGGGTTCCGGGGCGTCGGAGCTGACCGCCGAAGCGACCGCGGTGGCGTCCGCCGCGGACACGGTGCTGCTGTTCCTCGGGGTGCCCGCCGAGCTGGAATCGGAAGGCTTCGACCGCGAGGACCTGGAACTGCCCGCCTCGCAACGCGAGCTGCTCGACGCGGTGGTCGCGGCGAATCCGAACACCGTCGTCGTGCTGTCCAACGGGGGCGTGGTGCGGCTCTCCGGTTTCGCGGACCGGGTGCCCGCCATCGTCGAGGGCTGGCTGCTCGGGCAGGCGGGCGGCGGCGGAGTCGCCGACGTGCTCTACGGGGTGGTCAATCCGTCGGCGCGGCTCGCCGAGACCGTCCCGGTGCGGCTCGAGGACACCGCCGCGCACGGGAACTTCCCCGGCGAGCACGGCCACGTCCGCTACGGCGAGGGCCTGCACGTCGGCTACCGCTGGTACGACGCCCGGCAGCTCGAGGTGTCGTACCCGTTCGGGTTCGGCTTGTCCTACACCACCTTCGACTACGGCGACGCTGTGGTGACCGGTAATGCCGAGGTGACCGGTAGTGCCGAGGGGACCGGGGGCGGCGACCTGACCGTCACGGTCACCGTCACCAATACGGGTGACCGGGACGGCGCCGAGGTCGTGCAGGTCTACGTGAGCCTGCCGGATTCCGCGATGACGCGGGCGCCGCGCGAACTGAAGGGCTTCGCGAAGGTACACCTCGCCGCGGGCGAGTCCCGGGAGGTCCGGATCCCGGTGCGCCGCGCCGACCTCGCCTACTGGGACACCCGCGTCGACGCCTGGGTCGTCGAGGGCGGCACCTACACCGTCGAGGTGGGGGCCTCGAGCCGGGACATCCGCGCCGTGTGCACGGTCGAGGTGACCGGCGACGAGGTGCAGCTGCCGCTGTCGCTGGAGTCGTCGATCGGTGAGGTCCTCGCGAACCCGGTCGCGGCCGGGCTCGTCATGGAGGCGTTCGCATCCATCACCGGGGCGGGCGACGGTGGCGCGGCTCCGGTGCTGGACGAGAGCGTGCTGAAGATGGCCGAATCGATGCCGCTGAGCCGGATGGTCGGGTTCCTCGGCGAAAAGTTCGATCGCGACCGGCTTCGGCAACTGATCGACGCCGCCAACGCCGCTCGGTGAGTGCGCCGTGTGAAACGTGTGGATCGTTCGGGCGATTGTTCGCCACCGCCCCAATGTGATTGAGTGGGCGGCGCCGGTGGGGGCCGGCGTTTTCACTCGATGATGTGGGGGAATGTCCGTGGCGGATGAAGCAGCGCTACCGGAGCCGAGTATCGCGCTCGACGACCGGAAACCCGGGTCGATGGCGATCGACCCGGAAACGCACACGATCTACGTCGTGACGCGGCGCGGTGTCGGTGGCGACAGCACGATCGACGTCGTCGATCCGGCGCGCGGCGATGTGGCGGCGACGATTCCCAGCGTCACGAATGCGAGCGCGGTAGCGATCGCGCCGGATCGTCACGAACTCTACGTCGCCAATTACGCCCTGCGCACCGTCTCCGTCGTCGACACCCGGACCCGGGCCGTCACGGCCACGATTCCGGTCGGGAAGGAACCGTGGGCCGTGCGAGCCGATCCGTCGGCTCCCACGCTGTACGTGATGACCGGGGACGAATTCACCGTGATCGACGCGGACCGCAGGGTCGTCACCTCGAACTTCCGCATCGACAACGAGTTCCCGGAGATCTCCCGGGGATTCGCCGTGATCGCGGGACGTCTGTACGTTCCGATTCCGATCGCCGGTGAACACGACTGGGTCGGAGGCAAGGTCGCCGTCGTCGACATCGCCACCGGCGGCGTGATCACCGAGATCACCGTCGGTCGCTCCCCCGACCTCGTCCTCGACCCGGCCGGTCCGACGATCTACGTCGTCAATCGGTACGACGAGACGATCTCGGTCATCGACCCCGCCACCGGCACCGTCACCGGCCCGTACCCCGTCGACTTCGAGGGCGGGGGCGACTCGGCGATCGACCCCGCACGGCAGACGCTGTACATTACGAACTTCAGCAGCGACACCGTCTCCGAAATAGACCTGGAATCAATGGAATTGGTGCGGACCCATCGGGTCGGCGATGCTCCGCGCAGCCCCGTCGTCGACCCCGCGACGCACCATGTCTACACGTCCGACAGCCACTCCCACAGCATCTCGGTGATCGAACCCGCCGAAGCGCCGCACTGAGCGCACGACGCGAGCGCAAGGCGGCCCGCCGGTGCAGGCAGGTCGATCGGCGACAGTTCCACCCGGACCGTGTCGGTGCGGTGTGCCAGCATGGGCTTGCACTCGACACCGAGGGGAGTTCCGTGACCACAGCCGATGTCCATCGCCTGGTCCGCTTGCAGCGCGATCACCAGGCATGGTCGCTGCTGCGGGCGGACAACGCCGCCGTGGTCCTCGCACTGCTGGCCCGGCATTTCGACCATGGGACGCGGCGGCTCCCGGCCCCCGAACTGTTCGAGTTGCTCGACACCGATCTCCAGGAACTGCGCGACGAAGGTTTCGATCTGCCACGCACCGGTCAGGCCTACTGCGCGGACTGGGTGCGCGCCGGCTACCTGCTGCGCCGGCCGAGCACAGACTCGCGCGAGGAAACCCTCGAACCGACCGAGTCGACGTTCGCCGCGCTCGCCTTCGTGTCCGGATTGACGAGTACGACCAGTTCGGTGACCGAGTCGCGGCTGACGACCCTGTCCAGCCAGCTGCAGGCACTGGCCCGCGATTCCGATCCCCGCAGCGAGTCGCGGTTGGCAGCGCTGCGCGCCGAACGCGACGCGCTGGACCGGCAGATCGCCGCCGTCGAATCCGGGGATTTCCCGGTCCTGGACGGCACCCGCGCCGCGGAACGGGCGAAGGAGATCCTCGCGCTCGCCGGGGAGATCCCGGGCGACTTCGCGCGGGTGCGCGCCGAGCTCGACTCCCTCAACCGGGAGCTGCGCGCCCGCATCCTCGACGACGAGGGCGACCGCGGCGATACCCTCGGGGAGGTGTTCCGGGGCGTCGATCTGATCGGCAACTCCGACGCCGGGCGCAGCTTCACCGGGTTCTACGACATGATCATCGATCCGGAGCGCTCCTCCCAGCTCGACGCATGGATCGAGGTGGTGCTGCAGCGGTCGTTCGCGCAGCTGCTCGACCTCGCCGAGCGGCGCCGGTTCAGGTCGCTGCTCACCGAGATGGAGACCTCGGGCAGCGAGGTGCACGCAACGATGACCTCGTTGTCGCGGTCGCTACGCCATTTCGTGCAGTCCCGCCACTACGAGGAGCATCGGCGGCTGCAGCGGCTGTTGCGCTCGGCTCAGCAGCAGGCATTGGAGGTGGCACGGCGCCGCAAGCCCTACGACCTGCTCGACCTCGAACTGGTCCGGATCGGCATGAGCATCGACTCGGTGGCCGCACTGCAGCTGCACAATCCCGCCGACGACCTGGTGGCCGAGCCGGTGGTATCGCAGCCGGCCGGTGAGGTCGACCTCGACGAACTGCGCCGCATCGTCCGCGAGTCGGAGATCGACCTGGACGAGCTGGCCGGGAACGTCGCTGCGACGCTGGGTGCGCGTGGCCGCGCCACGATCGGCGACGTCCTGCAGGATCATCCCGCGACGCAGGGACTGGCGAGTGCCGTCGGACTTCTGGTGCTGGCGGCAGAGCACGGACATCCCATGGACGGCACCGAGGACATCTCGTGGACTTCACCGCGCGGCAATGTCCGGATCGCGTCGATCCGTCGCTACCTGTTCGACCCGACCGACGCTGCGTTCGCACTCCCGCAAGAGGACGCCTGATGACCGAATCGATCCCGCTCTACCCCGGCGACACCGGCGAGCTCGGCCTCGAAACCCGCCGTGCCCTGGTGCAGCTGCTGAAGGGGCCACTGGTCACCGCGGAGAAGCACCCCGAGATCTGGCGGACGATCATCCGGGACGAACGGGTGCTGCGCTCACGGCTCGCCGACGTGTTCCTCGACCTCGTCGTCGACGAGAACGACCTGCTGGCCTTCACCCGTCCGGCCGACACCGGCGACCACAAGACCCCCACGGTGCTGCGCACCGAACGGCTGACGTTCATGGACACCGCCATGGTGCTGGCGCTGCGCCACCGGTTGTTGCGGGCACAACCGGGCGAGCGGGTGATCGTCGACTTCGACGAGGTCACCGCCCAGCTGGAGATGTATCGCGGGGCGACGAGCACCGATCCGGCCGGTTTCCGGCGACGGGTGCATTCGTCGTGGGAGAAGCTGAAGAAGTACTCGCTGCTGGCGTCGACATCCACGGAAGGTCGCATGGAGGTGTCACCGGTGCTACGGCAGTTGTTCGATGCGGATCAGGTCGCGGCCGTCGAAGCGGAGTTCCGGCGCATCGTCGAAGGGAGCCCGATGTGACCGGCGAGCCGATCCACCCCACCCAGTTCCGCCTCGCACGCGTGCAGGTCGTGAACTGGGGAACCTTGCACGGGCACCACGATATTCCGGTGGCGCGCAAGGGTTTCCTCATCACCGGCGCTTCCGGATCGGGCAAGTCCACGCTGATCGACGCGATCTCGACGGTGCTCATGCCCGCGGGCAATGTCCGATTCAACGCCGCCGCACAGGAATCCGCGGCCGGCTCGGGCCGCAACTTCGTCAGCTACATCCGCGGTGCGTGGCGGCGCGAGGCGTCCGCCGACACCGATTCGCTCACCGCGTCGTATCTGCGGCCCGGGGCGACGTGGAGCGCCGTCGCACTCACCTACCGCACCGGCGACACCACCGCTCCGGTCACGCTGGTCAAGCTCATGCACTTACGACGCGGCGCCAATACGAACAACGACGTGTCACATCTGCATCTGATCCTCGACATCGACGTCGACCTGACCGAATTCGAGCCGTTCGTCGCACGGGGGATCGACACTCGCGCGATCCGCAAACAGTGGCCCGATGCCGTGGTCAATCCCACCTACGCGCCGTTCGCCCGCGCGTTCCGGTCCAGGCTTGGCATCTCGTCGGAAGCTGCGCAGCGTCTGCTGCACCGCACGTTGTCGGCGAAAGGCCTGAACAGCCTCGATCAGCTGCTGCGCGACTACATGCTCGACGAACCGGGCACGTTCGCGATGGCGGAGCGAGCCACCACCCAGTTCCGCGATCTGCGGGAAGCACACCGAGTCGTCGTCGATGCGCGCCGGCAGGTGCAGACCCTCGACCCTCTCGTGGATCTCGCCGCCACCCGCAACGGCGGACTGCGGGCGCAGCGCGAACTCCAGGACGAGTCCGACCATCTCGACGCCGTCCACGCCGCGCTGACCGTCGACCTGCTCGAGGACAAGCTGGAGGAAGCCAAGGCGCAGACCGGGCTGTTGCTGGCCGCTGCCGACAAGACCGCCGCCGAAGCCGACCGTGCTGCCGAACGCACCCTCGATCTTCGGGTGCGGGTGGAAAGCGCGGGCGACGGCAGGCTCGCCACGCTGCGCACCCAACGGGCGGCAGCGGAGACCGACATTGCACGGATCACCAAGCAGCGCAGTCGGTTCGAAGCATCACTCGGGCCGTGGGAGGCACAGGTGCCGAGCACAGCCGAGGAATTCGCACACCTGCAGGCACAGATCGAGACCGAACTCCGCGAACTCGACGCCCAGGCCGACACCCGCCGCCGCGAGCTGTACGAGGTGGCGAGCACACTCGCCGAGCACCGCAAACGCCTGCGCGAACTCGTCGCCGACCGGGAGGTGCTGGCGCGGCGACGGTCCAACCTCGACCCCGAACTGCTGCGCGCCCGCGAGCTGGTGTGCTCGGCCGCCGGCCTCGGGGAGGACGCGCTGCATTTCGCCGGCGAACTGCTCGAGGTCCGTCGCGAGGATGCCGCGTGGACCGGGCCGATCGAGCGCGTACTCGGCGGATTCGGCCGGACCCTGCTGGTGCCCGACGAGTTCTATCCGCGCGTGGCCGCCGCGGTCGACGCGCATCACCTGGGCGCACGGCTGGTGTACCGGCGGGTGCGCGCCGCCGCCACGCCACCCGACACGCCCGCCACCGCCGAGAATTCCCTGGTCCGCAAGCTCGATGTGCGCGCCGGGTCGCTCACCGCGTGGGTGTGTCACCATCTTGCCGAGCGGTTCGACTACGTGTGCGTGGACACCGCCGACGATCTGCGCCGCGTCTCCCGCGGTGTCACCCGGGCCGGGCAGGTCAAACACGGACCCGACCGTCACGAGAAGGACGACCGGCGCCGCATCGACGATCGCAGCCGGTGGGTACTGGGCTTCGACAACGAGGCCAAGCTGATCGATCTGCGCGGACGCATCGACACCGTCGAAGGGGACATCGCCGGTCTGGAACGACGGCAGAAGGCGCTCGAACAGTCCGAGGACAATGTGCAGCAACGCCGCCAGTCCGGCGCGGCGATCCGCGAATCCTCCTGGGCGGAAATCGATGTCGAATCGGCCCATCGGGCACTCGACGCGATCGATACCCGGCTGCAGGACTGGATGCAGGACAACACCGAGTACACGACCCTCACCGCCGAACTGGAACGCGCCCAGGCCGAGGACCGGGCCGCGCGGCAGGCCCACACCGCCGCCCGCGCCAAACTCGACCAGCACCGCGACGAACTCGCCGCGGTACAGCAGCGCCTCGACGACGCGCGCACCCACATCGGTGGCACCGTCCCGGACGTCGTCGCCGCCCGGATCCGCGCGCGCTTCGCCGCCTCGGTACGACGCGTCACCGCCGACAACGTCGACCGCACTCTGAGCACAGTGGGCCGGGCCATCAGCGACGAGTTGCGCGCGGCCCAGCGCGCCACGGCCGATGCCGAACAGCACATCACGCGGATTCTCACGGCGTACCTCGCCGAATGGGAGGCGCGGCGGGCCGAGATGCGTCCCGACGCCGAATACGTCGACGACGCGATCGCCGTCCTGGCCCGGCTGCGTTCCGACAATCTGCCCGCCTACGAGGACGAATTCTTCCGGCTGTTGCGCGAACAGTCGCATCGGAACATCGGTGAGCTCGCGCGGGCGATCCGCAAGGCTCCCGGCGAGATCCGTTCGCGCATCGAACCGGTGAACGAGTCGCTGCGCCGCTCCCCGTTCGACACCGATCGGATCCTGCGCATCGATGTGAAGGACCGCCGCTCCCCCGCCGCCTCGGAGTTCCTCGCCGAGCTGGTGCGAATCACGAGCGGGTCCTGGAAGGAGGAGGATCGCGGCGAAGCCGAACTCCGATTCGAGCAGATGGCGGCTGTGCTCGAGCGCCTCGACTCGGGCGAACCCGCGGACCTCCGGTGGAAGCGCCTCGTGCTCGACACCCGGCTGCACGTCGGATTCATCGGCGTCGAGGTCGATTCGGAGGGCAACGACGCGAACTACCACGATTCGAGTTCGGGATTGTCGGGCGGGCAGGCACAGAAGCTGGTGTTCTTCTGTCTCGCCGCGGCCTTGCGCTATCAGCTGGCGGCGGACGGCGACGAACTCCCGCGGTACGGCACGGTGATCCTCGACGAGGCGTTCGACCGCGCCGACCCGGCATACACCCGGCGCGCACTGGATGTGTTCACCCAGTTCGGTTTTCACATGGTGCTCGCGACCCCGCTCAAGCTGCTGCAGACTCTCGACGACTACATCGACGGTGTCGCGTCAGTGAGCATCCGAGACAAGCGGTACTCGCAGTTGGCGTTGCTGCCGATCCGTGACGGCGCCGAGGACACGGAGTGAAGTGGGTGCCACCCGACGCGGTGAGCGCCAAGGCACTGGCCGCGTACCGGAACCGGCGGGCACGCTGGATTGCCGATCCCGTTGCGGCCGAGTCCGATGCGCTGTCGATCGCGCTGCATCCGCCGTCCGAGGTGCGGGTGGCGGACGACCCCGACGCCGCGGTCGCGTGGGTACGCGAGTGGCACCGGTATTCCGGTCCGGGGCGCGTCGACTGGGAATCCCGCCGCTGGCGCGACTTCGGCACCCAGCAGGTTCCGGTGCGACTGGTGTTGTCGTCGGCCTCCGAGATCGCGGCCGCGGCGGGACGCGCCTCGGAGTGGGCACTGCTCGGGATGCGGCAGCGGCGGCTCGTCACCGGACTCGGTCCCGGCACCCCGACGCTGGCCGCCGCGGTCGCGTCGACCCACACCCGCTGGATGGATTTGGAGGAGCAGGACTTCGCCACGCTCGTCGCGGTGGTGCGGTGGCTGGCCGATCATCCCGCATCGGGGATGTTCATTCGTCAGCTTCCGGTGCCGGGGGTCGACACGAAATGGGTGTCGCGGCACCGCGGTCTGGTCGAGACACTGCTCGACGGAGTCCGCGGCGACCGCGACCTGGGCGTACGCTCACTGCCGCGCATGTGCGAGGTCGCGGTGTGCGACCGCTCGCTGCTGCCGGCGGCGCCCCGCATCTTCGCGACACCGCTCGCCGAACTCGCCGCGCTCCCGCTACACCCGGCGATCACACTCGTGCTGGAGAACAAGGAAGGCCTGCACGCGCTGCCGGACCTGGCGTCGACGGTTGCGCTGCACGGCGCCGGTTATTCGGTGCACGAACTCGCGGACGTGCCGTGGCTCGCCGCGTCGGACGTCGTGTATTGGGGTGATCTCGATACGCACGGGTTCGCGATCCTCGACCGATTCCGCCGGCACCTGCCGAACGTGCGCAGCCTGCTGATGGACCCGGTGACCGTCGAGAACTGGCGGCACCTGGGCGTGCCCGAGCCGACCCCGAACTCGAACGTCCCCGAGCACCTGACCGAATCCGAACGCGCGGCTTTCGACCTGGTCCGGGCCGAAAACCTGCGGATCGAACAGGAGCGGCTCCCGTGGCCGTACGTTCTCGACCGACTGCCGGGCGATGGGAGCCAGTTTTCGGTCTGACCGGGCCGAGCCACCACACCGTGGGAGGAGGCGGCATTCGGGAGGTTGTTCAGACGGTCGCAGGGCCCGTTTCGACGGGGTTGGTCGGATCCGACGACCACTGCGACCACGAACCGGGGAACAGCGCGAGATCGATGCCCGCGACCTCGGCCGCGGCGACGACCACCGCGGCGGTGACCCCGGACCCACAGTAGGTGCCGGCGCCGCGTTCGCCGTCGACGCCGTGCGCCGCGAACAACGCGCGCAGGTCGTCGGCGGGCGCGAACCTGCCGTCCTCCCCGAGCAGCGCCGTGGACGGCAGGTTCGCCGCACCCGGGATGTGCCCGGCGACCGGGTCGATCGGTTCGACCTCGCCGCGGAAACGTTCGGGGGCGCGGGCGTCGAGCAGCACACCGGCCCGGGCCAGGTCCGCCGATTCCGAGGCGGTGAGGGTTGCGAGCGCGCCCGCGTAGAAGTCCCTGCGTCCGAGTGTGATCGAACCGCACTGCGGCCGAACCGCTTCCGTGCTTTCCGCTCCTCCGGCCGCACGCCACGCCGCCCATCCCCCGTCGAGAATGCGCACGTCCTCGAGCCCGGCGGCACGCAGCAGCCACCAGGCGCGGGCCGACCCGGCGCGGTTCCAGTCGTCGTAGACGACGACGGTGTCGCCGTTGTCGACACCCCACCGGCGCAACGCTGCCTCGAGTGCGTCGGCGGACGGCAGCGGGTGCCGGCCGCGACCGGGCACGGTGTGGTCGCTGAGGTCGGATTCGAGATCGACGTAGACGGCACCGGGGATGTGCCCGGCGGCGTACGCGGCGCGGCCGTCCGGTTCGGCAAGTGACCACCGGACGTCCAGGACGCGGACGGGTTCGTCCGAGGCGAGGAGGTCGGCGAGTTCTGTCGCGGAGACCAGGGTCATGGCGTGTCCTGTCGGTCGAAGAGGTCGGGGCTCGGGGTCAATCTTCCTCGTCGACCTCGACGCCGTACCGGGCGACCAGCGCGGCGAGGCCGTCGTCGTAGCCCTGCCCGACCGCGCGCACCCGCCACTTGCCGGCGCGGCGGTAGATCTCGGTGAGCACCATCGTGCGTTCGGTGGTGCCGGCGTCGAGGACGAACGTCGCGGCGGTGGTGTCGTCGCCGTCGATGCTCACCGACACGGCCCCCAGCTCGCCGAAGGTGCGGTCGCCGTCGATCGCGGCGGCGATCGCGACGCGGTGGCAGTCCTCGGGGAGCCCGGCGAGGTCAAGGCGCACGCACTGTTCGCTGGGCCCGTCGACGGTCAGCTCGACGACACCGTCGTCGACGAGGGGGTTGTTGTAGAACACGAAATCGTCGTCGGTGTCGACCTTGTCGTCCGGTCCGAGCAGGAACGCGACGACGTCCACGTCGTACTCGTCGCCGACGGCCTCGGCCTTCCACGCGACGTTCACCGCCCACGACGTGTTCTTCGCGGGCAGGTCGATGACCTCGCCGCGGGCCAGCACGGGTGCGGACAGTTGCGCTTCGAGGCGCATGTGCGGCGGCACGACGCCCCGCTCGAGCGCGGCGTCGACGTCGTCGCGGGTCAGGACCGGGAGTTGCCTCGCGGTGACTCGCGGCATGCGCTTGTCGTCGTGGCCGCCGTCGAGGACGAGCACGTCGGTGACCGCGGCGGTGAAGTTGAGCGCGGGCCGGGCGCCGAGCTGGGTGATGCGCGAGCGCATGAGCACCCCGTCGAGATGCGTGCCGCCGAGCAGCAGCACGCGGCGACCCGACCACAGTTTCGGCTTCTGCCCGGCAAGCGTCCATGTCGGGGCCGGAGCCTTGACCGGTTCTGCGGGCTGCTGGATGACGATCGGTGTTTCGATATGCGCGACGGGTTGCGGCACCACGTCGATGACGGTCGCGACCTTCGGGACACCGGGCCGTACCTCGGCGAGCAGCCGTTCGAGTTGCGGTTCGTCGATGATGGGGATGTCGAGGGCCATGGCCTTCCGGACCTTGCCGGTCTGCACCATCCGGTCGTTGCACACCAGCACGCTGGTCTGGCGGCTGACCTGATTCATCACGTCGAGGCCGGCGTCGGTCATGCGGGATGCGAGCGTCAGGCGTGGGGTGGTGGTCGAGCCGCTGATCACGACCTTCATGCCCTGCACGAGCCCGGCGTCGGTGAGCCGGCCCGGGTTCTGCCAGTCGCACGCCACGCGCTGCACCGAATCCGGGTAGACGGCTTTGCGGTTGCGGCAGTTCACGACGGGCAGCGGCAGTTGCAGGCTGTCCGCGAGCGCGGCGCTGTGCACGAACACCTCGGACAGGACGCGCGCGTCGTCGTAGGCGTCGTGTTCCTGCAGCTGCTGCACCCGCCAGTGCTGCGCGAGGGTGGACAGGCGGAAGTTGGGGACGTCGAGTTCGAGGCGCCGCGACAGCGCCATCGTGCACAGCCGCTTCTGCATGGGCAGTGACGTTCCGGCGCGGCGGAACTCGGCGTCGAGGAAGCCGTAGTCGAACGTTGCGTTGTGGGCGACGAGGGTGCCGCCGTCGAGGACCTCGGCGAGGTCGCGGGAGATGTCCTCGAATCGCGGCGCGCCCGCGAGCCGTTCGCGGGTCAGGTTGTGCACGTGGACGGGACCGGGATCGCAGTCCGGGTTCACGAGGGTGGAGAACTCACGCTCGACGGTGCCGTCCTCGCCCAGGACCAGCGCGGCGACGCTGAGCACGCGATGGGCGTTGGGACGCAGGCCCGAGGTCTCGACGTCGACGACGACCCACCGGTGGTCGCGCGGCAGTGTCGTCGTGTGCGTATCGATCACGTTTCCTCCGGTCGTCCCCGGCCGGGCTGCACCCCGGCACGTGGGGACATTCTGGCCCGACGGTCCGACACGATCGGCGCCACCCCCGCCGCCGGACTTCCCGGGCCGGAGTTCCGCTCTATACGGCCCGCAGCCCGTACATGTAGGTGGTGAGGTACTGGTCGATGAACGGGGTCCGGATCTCGTCCGAGTCGGGCATCGTGATGAGCAGGGCGTAGAGACCGACGAGGAACGAGACCGCGTTGTGGAACGTGTCGACCTCGGCGGGGATCTCGCCCCGTTCCTGTGCGCGCGCGAATTCGTCGACGAACGCCACGATCACCGGATGGTGCGGCCACTCCTCGGACGGCGGTCGCTTGGTGGAAAAATGCAGGGCCAGAAAGTCTTTGAACAGCTTGTTGCCGAGGCGCCGCTCGAGCGCCTTCAGGATGCGGACGGCTTCGGCGAGGGTGTCGCGCACACCGTGCCCGGTCGCGAAGAACCGCTCGAGCTCGGCTGCCATGCGCTCCTCCTCGCGCTTCTCGAGCTCGAGCAGGACGTGTTCCTTTGTCGGGAAATGGAAGAAGAACGTGCCGTGGGCGACGCCTGCGGCGGCGACGATCGCTCCGGTGTCGGCCGCCGCCATACCGTCGCGCTTGAACTCCGCGATCGCAGCCCCGAGCAGCCGCTCCCGCGTCTGAAGGCCCTTCGAACCGCGCGTCTGCGGTTTGCTCGTCACCATCCACAACCCGTTTCCGCCCACCCTCGGGCTGATCGTTCTGACTCTGCGGCGAGTTTACGACAGTGGAGAAAAACTGACTCAACTCAGAAACCCTCTTCCACAGAGGTCGATCGCAGGTTACCGTTCACCGGAAGCCCGTCGGGCGGCTCGCGCACGAATCGACTGAAGTCAGTCTGTGGAGGTTGCGGTGCAGATACTCGAACAAGCCCAGGACTCCCCCGCCGCGGGCAACGTCAAGGCGCAGCGGGTGAGCCTGTGGACCGGACCCGCGGTCGCGGCCGTGCTGCTGGTGGCGTGCCTGGCGTTTCCCGGCTTCCGGCCCCCGATGTCCCCCACCCTGCCCGCCGACGAGGTCGCCGCGTTCTATCGGGAGAACACCGCGTGGATCCGGTTCAGCATGGTCACGTTCAACCTGTGCGGGATCATGATCCTGCCGCTGTTCACGGTGATCGTGGTCCAGATGAAACGCATGCGGCAGAGTCACGTGTTCGCCTACTGCTACCTCACCGCGATCGTCAGCGGCGCAACGATCTTCGCGCTGTCGAACATCTTCTTCCTCGTCGCCGCGTTCCGCCCGGAACGCGACCCCGAACTGGTGATGCTCCTCAACGACCTCGCGTGGATCGTGTTCATCGCCCCGATCGGCATGGTGGTCAGCCAGTTCCTTCTGCTGGCGGCCGCGATCTACTTCGACAACGGACCCGACCCGGTGTTCCCGCGCTGGGTGGGGCACTACTCGCTGTCGACCGCGGTCGCGATGATCCCGGCGGCGGGTGCCGCGGTCGTGCAGACCGGACCGCTGGCGTGGGACGGACTGCTGTCGTTCTGGTTGCGCAACGGCGCATTCGCCCTGTTCATGATCGTGATGTTCTTCGTGCTGCGCCGGACACTGCGCCGGCAAGCCCGCGCCGAAGGCCTCATCCGAGCCGAAGGCCTGATCCGATGAGCACCCTGACCCCGCGCCGCGACGTCACGCCGCAGCCGGCACGCGGCGGCAGACCCGACGTCTGGTTCGTGTACTGGATCTTCCCTGGCTTCTACGCCGCGTTCGGCGTGATCATCTGCCTGCTGACGCGGGTGACGCCACCGCCGCGGCCGGACGTGTCGACCGCGCAGAAGGTCGAGTTCTTCGCGCAACACCACACCACGATCCAGATCGGATTCTGCCTGCTGCTCGTGCTGCTCGGCGGCGCCGCGATCACCAACGGATTGGTCGCCTATCACATGACCCGCATGTCGGTCGGTTCCGTCTTCGCCTACGGCTACATCGGCGGCATGGCGGTCGGCGCGCTGCCCGGCTTCCTGCTCGTCGCCGCGTGCTTCCTCACCGCGACCTTCCGGCCCGACCGCGATCCCGAACTCGTCGGCCTGCTCTACGACCTGGGCATGCTGTCCTACAACGGTTCGCTCGGCTGCTTCTCCGCCGCCTATCTGGTCCTCGCGATCGCGATCCTCTACGACCGCAACAACATCTTCCCGAAATGGTTTGCCTACGTGAGTATCTGGCAGATCGTCACCGAGGTGATCGCGACCCAGATGTTCGTCTTCGCGTCGGGGCCGTTCGCCTGGAACGGATCGATCGCCTTCTGGCTGGCCGTCGTCGTGTTCTGCGTGTGGCTGGGAGCGCTGATGGTGCTGCTGAAACAGGCGACCGCACGCGAGCCCGCCTACTCGCCGAATCGGACCGAGGAAACCGCATCATGAACCGCCCGAGTTCGTTACCCGTCCCGGCACGGACCGCCACTACGGACACCGCCCGCACCGCCGCGCCGAGCCGGCACCTGCCGGGCGATCGCGACATGTGGGTCATGGTGCTCGGCGACATGCTCATCTTCGGTGGCTACTTCGTCATCTTCATGATCTACCGGGCGATGACGCCGGAGGCCTTCCTCGAGGCCCAGCAGCATCTCGACGTGACCATCGGTGTGGTCAATACCGTTGTGCTGCTGACCAGTTCGTGGTTCGTCGCGCTCAGCGTCCCCGCGGTCCGGCAGGGCCGGCACGAGCACGGTATCCGGCTGGTATACGCCGCGGGCGCGTGCGGCGTGCTGTTCATGACGCTGAAGTTCTACGAGTGGTACACGAAGATCACCGGCGGGCAGACCAACTCCGAGATGTTCTACTCGTTCTACTACGTGCTCACCGGCGTCCACCTGCTGCACGTGCTGATCGGCCTCGTCGTCCTCGGGGTCGTCGTGCGCGAACTGCGCAACCCATCCCGACGCAGGGTGTCGATGGTCGAATCCGGAGCGGTCTACTGGCACATGGTGGACCTGCTCTGGGTGGTCATCTTCGCCCTGCTCTACGTCATGAGGTGAGGCGATGACCACGACTGCTCGACCGGACACCTCGACGCGCACGATCACCGCCACGTGGCTCGTGCTGACCGCCATCACGATCGCCTCGTGGTGGCTGGCACCCGGCCATTCGTCGACCGCAGTCGGCGCCGGCGTGCCGATCACCGTGCTGGTCCTCGCGCTGGCCGCCGTCAAGTGCCGCCTGATCATCCGGACCTTCATGGAAGTGCGCGGGGCGCCGCGCTGGTTGCAGTGGGCGACCGACGGCTGGCTCATCACGCTGATCGCGGCGGTGCTGGTGATCTACCTGATCTGATCGATCGCGACCCTCACTCGGGGATCACCTGGAATCCGGCCGTACCGACGGTGGTGGCGCCGTCGGGCCCGATCACCGTCGTCGTGATCGTGTAGTCACCCGGTGCGTCGAGGACCAGTTCGTGCGCGCGGACGCGGCCCGAGCACGCGGCACTCCGGTCGGTGTGACTGTAGCCGCCGGGGCCGGTCACCGTGGACACGACCTGGCAGGTCTCGTTCCAGACTTCACCCCCGGACTCGTCGATGGATCGCCACCGGAACACCACTCCCGCGGTGCCGTAGGTGGTCGCCTGGTACATGTCCGGTCCGACCAGGTGCCCGCGACCGCCCCGTTCGGTGAACACCCGGACCTGCTCGATCGCCGGCGGTCCGGGAGGGGATGTCGTCGTCACCGGTGTGGTGGCCGGGGTACTCGGGGGCGGAGCGACGATTCGCACCGCCGAGGTGGGCACGGTGACGGTCACCGTCGGGGCGGGAGCGGTGACCGTGACGGTCGACGGCGGTGCGGCCACAGGTTCCGGCGCTTCCGGTTCCTCCCGGAGAACGAGCAGGTAGAGCACTGACAGAACGAGCGTCGCCACCACTGCCCCTGCGAGGGCTGCGATCAGCATGGCTCTTCGTCCCGATCCGTTGTGCCCTGGGCCCGGGTTGGTCATCCCGTGATGGTCTCAGGCGATCGGGCGCCGGAATATCGTCCGACCGAACGAAATTTCGATCCGGCCCCACACGGGAACGGATCGGTGGTCAGTCGGTGCCGTGCTCGCCGAACAGGTCCGGCAGCCCGTCGGAGATGCGGTTCGGGAACTGCGGTTCCCGCTTCTCGAGGAACGCCTCGACGCCTTCGCGCACGTCGTCGGAGGTGCCGCGGACGTAGATGCCGATGGACTCGGCACGGTGCGCCACCTCCGGGCCCGACGCACCGAGCATCCGCCACATCAGTTGCCGCGTCAGGGCCACCGAGACCGGCGCAGTCCCGGTCACCAGTTCGCGGGCGACCTCGAGGGCGCGGTCGAGAACGCGCTCGGCCGGGACGATTTCGCGCACCAGACCGCGCGCGAGCGCTTCGTCCACGGGCACCATCTTGCCGCCGACCGTCCATTCGACGGCGGTGGAGATCCCCACCACGCGGGGCAGGAACCACGTGGAGCAGGCCTCCGGTACCAGCCCGCGGCGCGCGAACACGAATCCGAATTTTGCTGTGTCCGAGGCGATCCGAATGTCGGCGGGCAGGGTCATGGTGACACCGACCCCGGCGGCGGGACCGTTGATCGCGGCGATCACCGGCTTGGTGGAGCGGAAGATCCGCAGCGAGACCATACCGCCCGTGTCGGCGGGTGCGCCGCCGGTGTCGGGATCGTCGTCGAGAACGAACGTGTCGCCGCCCGCCCCGAGGTCCGCGCCGGCGCAGAACGCCCGACCGGTTCCGGTGAGCACGACCGCGCGCACGTCGTCGTCGGCGTCGATCTCGTCGAAGGCCGCGAGGAGCCGGTTGCACATCTCGGTGGTGAACGCGTTGAGCCGATCGGGGCGGTTCAGACGCACGATCGCGACGGCTCCGTCACGCTCGACGACAACGGATTCCTCGGTACCGGTCTCGGACACGGGCGACCATCCTTTCAAAGGTTCGAGCCTTCGGGTGTTCGGCGTCAACCTACCCGTAGGTCCCCATCGCGACGTCCGAAGGACTAGTGTTCGGTTGTATGCGCAGGACGGCGAAGAGGTTCGCGACGGCTGCGGCGCTGATGACGATCCTGGCGGGACCTCAGTCCGCGTGGGCAGCACCGATACCTGTCCCGGCCCCCGACGGGACGGTGAGCGCCCCCGCGCGCACGCAGATCTCGTTCGCTCCCCTGTCCGGCGCCCGCACCGGAACTGCGAACGAACACGAATCCCGCACGGCGATGTCGATCATCAAGCTCTACCTCGCCGAGTACGTCGTGCGGCACGGTGATCCCGCGGATCGTGACGCCGCGGTCGAGATGATCCGATCGTCCCACGACGGGATCGCCGAGAGACTGGCCTCGAAGTACCCGGGCGCGATCGCGGCGACGATCGCCGAGTTCGGGCTGGTCGACTCCTACGCTTCCGGATACTGGGGAACCGCGACGACCTCGACCTACGACATGGTCACCTACCTGGATACGAAGATTCGGACCGACCCCGGATCACCGGTGCTCGCGGCGATGTCCTCGGCCGGTGATCGGGCGGCGGACGGAACCGCCCAGAACTTCGGTACCGCGCGGCTGCCGGGAGTGATCGGCACCAAGTGGGGGTGGACGGACGATCGCAGTTCCGCGCACGCGTCGGCGTCGTTCGGACCGGACTTCGTCGTCGCCGCGTCGACCTACGGTTCGGCCGAGCAACTTTCGTCCGACGTGACCGCCGCGTTCACCGACGGTCCTGCCACCCCACCGCCTCCGGATCCGTTCTGCATTCCGATCGCGCCACCGCTGTGCATACCGGGGACAGGGGCGGCGAATCCCTAGTATTTTTGCCGCCATGACCAGTTCGTGGCAGGACCCCGATGCCGTCGAGTTCATGCTCGACGAGTGCGACACGTGGGCCGTCGTCGGGTTGTCGGGTGATCCGAGCCGGACCGCGTACGAGATCGCGGAGTTGTTGCAGTCGCGCGGCAAACGGATCGTGCCGATCCACCCGTCGGCGCCGACGGTGCTCGGCGAGCAGGGCTACGCGACGCTCGCGGACGTCCCGTTCCCGATCGACGTCGTCGACGTGTTCCGACGCTCGGAGTCCGCCGGCGAGTTTGCGGATCAGGCGGTGGACGTCGGCGCGAAGGCGGTGTGGTTCCAGCTCGGCGTCGTGGACGAGGACGCGTTCGACCGGACGATCGCGGCGGGTGTCCCGATGGTCATGGATACGTGCCCGGCGATCGAGTGGCGCAAACGCGGCTCGAGGTGAGACCGCGGTTCAGCGGAAGACGTCGCCCTTGGTCGACGAAGCCTTGACGCGTTCGACGATCCGGTCGTGCAGCTTGGACGCCGTGCGCCACCGCATCGCGAGCCGGTCGTAATCCATGTTGTGTTCGGCGACGATGTCCTTGAGCTGCTCGAGTTCCAGAGGAGCGAGCCGCGCGCGCAGACCGTCCTCACCATCGGTGCGGTACGCCGCGAACGGGTCGAACGGGCCCGGGGACCGCTTGCCGCGCCGCGCAACCGATTTCCTCTCGGCCGGTTGCTTCTCGACCGGTGTCGCTGCGACCGGCGCGAGCTGGGGGCTCGCCGGTTCTGCTACCGCCGCAAGGACACCGGAGAGCGCCTTCGCGAATCTCGGTGTGCGAGCGGCCTCGTCGGCGACGACCTGAACGAGCTTGATCAACGCGGTCGCGGCGACCGGGGTGCTTTCGCTCAAGCGCAGCAGGGCCGCACCGGCTTCCCCGAGTTGCAGGCGCAGTCGGGCTTCGCTGCGGTCGATGTCGGTCACAGCATGACCTGCGCATTCATGAGCACGTCCTCGGTGAGCATGCGCAGTGCGTCGTACTGTCCGCTGTTGCCGTACTTGCGCTTGAGCGTGCCGTACGGCACGAAGTCCGCGGACTGCGCGATCTGCGTGGCCTCCGGGATCCACGACGGTGCGACGTTGGCGGTCTTCTCGTCGCGCTGCAGTCGCTCGATGGTGCTGCGGTGCAGATTCGATGCACTGCGGTACTTGGTGATGACCAGCCCGATCTCCTTGATCGGATGACCGACCCGCTCGGCGAACTTCTTCACGCGAGCCTGGAGTTGCGGAATTCCGTAGGTGGACAAGATGTCCGGGATCGTCGGGATGATGTATCCGTCGGCGAGCCGCAGACCGTTGAGGGTGAGCATGCCGAGGTTCGGCGGGCAGTCCACGAGGATGTAGTCGTAGTCACCGGCGATCGGGGCGATCGCGGAGGACAGCACTTCGATCGGTCGGGTCGAGACCGGATCGGCGTACTGCTGGTGGCTCAGTCCCTCCTGGATGTCCATGAGATCGAGCGACGATGCGAGCAGGTCCACACCCTTGACCGTCTTGACGGACGAGACGTTGCGCTGCAGCGCCTTCTCGAGGTCGAAGTCGGGCGCCGACGGGTCGACGGCCTTGCGGAACAGTGTCGCGAGGGTCCAGCCGAGTTCGTTGAGTTCCTGCCAGCGTTCCTCACCGACCATCATGGTGGTCAGGTTGGTCTGCGGATCGAGGTCGATGAGCAGCACCCGCTGCCCGAAGTCGGCGGCCATGAACTCCGCCAGTGCCGCGGTCGTCGTGGTTTTCCCGACGCCGCCCTTCAGGTTGATCGTCGCGATAACCCGCGCCACCACCCGCTCCCTCCGCAAGAACCTCTCGTTGCGCGGGCAACTATACGTCGGGGCGGGTGTGCGGCTTCCGAGCAGGTCAGGGGAACTCGATGATCGCGCGACCCACGATCTCCCCGCGTCCGAGGGCCCGATACGCCTCGTCGACGTCGTCGATCGCGTAGCGGCGGGTGATCACGCTCTCGGGACGGACGGTCCCGGCGGCGACCATCGCGAGCAGCGCCGGCATGTCGGTGCGGGCGCGGGCGCCGTAGGAGCCGCGGATCTCGAGCTTGCGCCGCACCAGCCGGGCGAGGTCGATCTCACCGGTCGATCCGGCCGGGGCGATGCCCACCACGACGGCGCGTCCGCCGTCGTCGAGGACGTTCAGGGCGGTCGCGAACGTGTCGGCGCGACCGAGCGCTTCGAAGGCGACACGGACACCGGTGCCGCCGGTCAGCTCGCGGATCGCCTCGACCGGATCGGTGACCGACGAGTTCACGGTGTGCGTCGCTCCGAGTTTCGTGACGGCGGCGAGTTTGTCGTCGCTGACGTCGACGGCGATGATCTGCGTCGCGCCGGCGGCCTTCGCGAACTGGACGATGCTGGAGCCGACCCCGCCCGCCGCGATCACGGCGACGCGGTCGCCGACGACGACCTGGGCGACGTTCGCGACCGCGCCGTACGCGGTGAACGAACTGCACCCGAGGATCGACACCTCCCCGAGGCCCACGCCGTCGGGGACACGGAACACGTCGGTGGCGGGCACGACGCAGTATTCGGCGAGCCCGCCCATCGAGTACATGGCCAGCGGTGTGCCGTCGGCGCGGGACAGCCGGGTCTCGCCGTCGTAGAGGGTGCCGCCGAGCCGGTTGTATGCGAAGAACTTCTCGCACAGGTCCTCGGCGCCGCGCACGCAGTGCCGGCACGTGCCGCACGGCATGATGAAGCTGCACACGACCGGGTCGCCGATCGCGAGTCCCTCGACGTCGTCACCGAGTTCGGCGACGGTGCCCGAGACCTCGTGCCCGAGGACCGCGGGTACCGGGAACGCGACCTCCGACCGGAGTACGTGCAGGTCGGTGTGGCACACCCCGCACGCGGAGACCTTCACCAGGACCTCCCCGCGACGCGGGACAGGGCGCGGGATGTCCTCGACGACGAGGGTCGGTGCGTTTCCTTCGAACACAGCAGCTTTCACGGCGGGGCGCCTTCCGTTCGGTGTCGTCGGACACGCTCACGCTAGTACTACATCGACGGTCCCGGCGGCAAGAGTCGCCGGACTCTGGCCGATTCCCTCCACCCCGCTGTAGGACTACAGTGGAAAGCAACTGACTACGGTCGTAATCAGATGGAGGGGGCGTATGCGTACCATCGACACACTCGGAGATCTCGTCTCTCCACTCGGCGGCTCGATCAACGCGGCCAACGTGATCATGCAACTCGCTCACCCCGGCGTCGGGCAGGGCGTGGTCGACAGCAAGGTCGACTCCGGCCGGGCCGACCTGCACCCCGTCAAACGTGCCCGCACCACCGGCACCTACCTGGCCGTCGCCGTGTTCGGCACCGAGGACGACCGCGACTTCATGCGTGAATCCGTGAAGAAGATCCACGCGCGTGTCACCTCCGAGCCCGATTCCGCCGTGCGCTACAGCGCCAACTCCCCCGCGCTGCAGCGATGGGCGGCGCTGTGCCTGCTCAAGTACTTCATCGACCAGCACGAACTGCTCTACGGCCCGCTCGCCGAGGACGAATACCACCGGATCCTGCTCGACGGCAGCACCCTCGGGACAACGTTGAACGTGCGCCCCGAGGCCTGGCCGACCACCCGCGCCGAGTACGAGAAGCTCTGGAAGGAGGGAGCGGCGGAGATCTCGATGAACGACGAAGTGCGCGAATACCTCACCGCGCTGTGCAATCTCGCCGTTCTCGAGGTGCGCCTCGGCCGGGTGGGTCGCGCGATCCACCGCACGCTCGGGGCGCCGTTCGAACTGGTCACGCGCGGCGCGCTGCCGCCGGAGTTCCGCGACGTCATGCACTACCCCTGGACCGCCGACGACCAGCGGCGATTCGACCGCTACCTCCGTGCGGTCCGCCGGATCCACCGGGTGACCCCGCACGTGTGGCCGCTGCTGTGGAAGGCCTACCTCGTGGACATGCGCACCCGTCGGCGCCTGGGTCTGCGCGTCTTCTGACCGGGCTATCTGCCCTTGGCTTCGACGGCGATCGTGCCGCGCGCCCCACCGGGCGCAGCGGTCACGGCCGAATCGGCGGTGGCGTAGCCGTGCAGGTCGAGGCTCGGCGCGTGGTCGACGACCGCTCGGACGACGGAGTTCCCGGACAGGAAGATGATGACGCCGTCCGCCCCGGTGGCGGGCAGGTTCTCCCAGATCGTGCTCTCGGTGCCGATGCTTCGGTTCACCTCGCTCATCAGCAGCGGCACGCGGAAGTAGTACATGCGATCCCATCCGCTGATGCCCGCGGCTTCTGCGACCTCACCGAGTGTGCGGGACTCCCCGTCCGCCAGAACCTTCTCGAAGGCGGTTTCGAGGACAGGGTCCTCCACGATCTCGACGGTGTTCGGACCGCCACCGCAGGCTGCTCCCGTCGCCGCCACAGCAGCCAGCCCCAGAATCGTCAGCTTCCGCGCCCAGCACGACGCCACTCCGGTAACTCCTGTCACTCGCCCCCCACCATGACGGCGAGAAAGCTATCACCCGGGGCCGCGCAAATCCACGGTCGATCAGACCGGAGGCCGCTCCCTCGCGGTGAGCGCCGCGATGTCGCCGCGCAGGGCAGCCTGCAGGGATCGGATCGAGCCGGCCGCGACGTCGACCTGATCCCCCACGAAATGCGTGTTCTCCGCGGACAATTCGCGAGCCCCCGAGCGTCCGATGAGACGGTCGATGCGCTCGTCCAGGCTTGCGGTACGTTCGGCGATCCGGTCGAGACGCAACTGCTCCTCCGCCGTGGTGAGCAGATCACCGATGCGCGCGAGCGCCGCGACGCGGTCGACGAGCTGATCCCACACCGCCTCCAGCGCTGTCGCCCTCACCTCGAGCCCGGCACGCGCGGCCGGCGCGGTACGTGCCGCGTCGGCGAGTTCCGCGAGCAACCCGCGCAGGGCGACGGTGTCGACGGCGATCTGGGTGAGTTCGTCGGCCAGATCCAGCTGCGCGCGTTGGACGACGAGTTGCTCGGAGTTCCACGCCGCGGACGTTTCGATGCGGTCGTAGAGGCTGCCCGCGAGAAAGAGGAGCGTGTCGTAGCGGTCGACGAAGCGATCGTCGTCCTCGGGGACCTGGCGGGACAGCGCGTCGGC
>NZ_JBMBTE010000085.1:0-23093 GCF_048897285.1 Rhodococcus sp. O3 | reverse complement strand
TGCGCGACCCGGAAGCCGGGGCAGCCGCCGTCGAGGACCTCGTCCGCGCGAAAACGGCGGCCGAGGCCCTGCGCGCCCGCGCGGCCCGGTGGCAGCAGACCCTCGCCGACGGCATCACCGATCTGGCCGCCGACATCGACCACGATCTGCGGGACCGGTTGCGGCACGTCACCCGCCTCGCCGAGGCCGCGGTCGACGAATGCGACCCCGGAAAGGAGTGGCCGCGGCTCGGGCAATGGCTCGCCGAACAGGTCGCGGAATCCGTCGGAGACAACTTCGTGTGGGCGCACGAGCGGTCGACCGCCCTCGCCGCGACGGTCGCCGACCTGTTCGCCGCCGACGGGGCGACCCGGTTACCGAACCTGCATCTCGCCGACCTGGACTCGCTGTTCGAACCGGTCGATCCTCTCGAGGATCTCGACCCCGGCCGGATCGGACCGGGCCAGAAGATGCTGGTCGGGATGAAGGGCTCCTACGGTGGCGTCCTCATGTTCGGCCTCGTCACCACGTTCATGGGCATGGCATTGATCAATCCGGTCTCGATCGGCGCCGGAGTTGTGCTCGGCACCAAGGCATATCGCGACGACAAGCAGGCCCGCATCGCGAAACGACGCCTCGACGCGAAGACCGCGATCCGGCGATTCACCGACGACGTCGGATTCCAGGTCGGCAAGGAATCGAAGGATCGGTTGCGGTCGATCCAGCGGCAGCTGCGCGACCACTTCACCGAACTCGCAGACCAGACACTGCGATCGGTGTCGGAGTCGCTGCGGGCAGCGCAGGAGGCCGCGACGGTGGAACAACAGCAGCGGCAGCAACGCATCACCGAACTCGAGGAAACCCTGAAGAGACTTGTCGCCCTGAGGGATCGGGCACGTGAACTGGCGGGAGCGCAATCATGAGTGCAGTACCGGGCGCAGCCGCGCAATTGATCGCCGAGGCGCGGGCGGTCCACGGCCGGGACCCGTGGGTCGCATCGCAACTGGCGGAATGCGAAGCGCGGCTGGCGCAACCGCTGCGGGTGGCACTGGCAGGCTCCCTCAAGGCCGGGAAATCCACCCTCCTCAACGCCCTGGTCGGCCAGGACATCGCCCCCACCGACGCGACCGAGTGCACCCGCGTGGTCACCTGGTACCGCAACGGTGCCACGCCCTCGGTGACCGCCCGCTACGACGGAGACCGGTCGCGGCCGGTGCCGCTCCAGCGCCGGGACGGCCGGCTCACGTTCGACCTGGCGGATCTGACCGCCGACCGCATCGACGGAATCGACGTCGAGTGGCCCGCGCGGGCACTGCAGCAGACCACCATCATCGACACACCCGGCACCTCGTCGCTCTCGCAGGACGTCTCGGCCCGCACGCTGGACCTGCTCACCCCGGACGACGCGGCGTCGGGCGCCGACGCCGTCGTCTACCTGATGCGCACCCTCGGCGCCGCCGACGTGCAGTTCCTCGACCGCATCGGCCGCCACGTCGGCGGGGAGTCCGGGCCGCTCGGGGTGATCGGTGTCGTCTCCCGAGCCGACGAGATCGGTGCCGGCCGCGCCGACGCGATGATGTCGGCGAAGGACGTCGCGTCCCGCTTCGCCGGGGAACTCGAACGCACCGGGCTGTGTCAGGCGGTCGTTCCGGTCGCGGGGCTCCTCGCGCTCGGCGCGCGAACCCTGCGCCAACGCGAATTCGCCGCGTTCGAGGCGCTCGCCGGCGTCCCGGCCGCTGATCTGCAGGCGGCGATGCTGTCCGTCGATCGCTTCTCGCGGCCGGACATGCCGCTGCCCGTCGACCCCGAGTTGCGGGTGCAGCTCGCGGACCGGTTCGGGCTCTTCGGTATCCGGATGGCGGTCGCGCTCGTGCAGCTGGGGGTCCGCGATTCCCCGACGCTCGCCGCGGAACTGCTCGCGCGCAGCGGGCTCGACGAGCTGCGGCAGGTGATCGACGTCCAGTTCGGGCAGCGCGCCGATCAGCTCAAGACCCATTCGGCGCTGCTGTCGCTCGGGCGGGTGCTGCGTGCGTGCGGCGACCGGCACCTGCTCGCGTCGGTGCAACGTGAACTCGCCGACGGACACGGGTTCGTGGAACTGCGCCTGCTCGGCCGGTTGCGCTCGCGTCCCGTCGCACTCGACGACGAGGAGCTGTTCGAGCTGCAGCGCCTCGTCGGCGGTTTCGGGATCGGGGCGCGGCAACGGCTGGGATTGCCCGACGACGCCCCCGTCCCGCAGGTCCGTGCCGCGGGTGTCGCGGCGGTCCGTGCGTGGCGCGCGCGGGCCGAGCACCCGCTGCTGGACCCGTTCACCGCACGGGCCGCATCGGTCGCGGTGCGCAGCGCGGAAGGTGTGCTCGCCGGCGTCTGATCCACCCGCGCACCGGGTTCCGGTGTCAGCCGCGCGCCGGGGGGACGGTGGCGCGCGGTATGCATCGCGCTTGTGTCTTCGTGGTCGGCGGGTGCGGGTGGCGGGCGCGCTCGACGGCTCGCGCGAAGCGATCCGCGACGACGTCGAAGCGGAACAACTCCGCCCACGTCCACCGCACGACCTCGAAACCCAGAGCGCGAATTGCGTCCTCGCGCAGCTTCTCCCGGCGGACGGACTCTGCCGTCGATGCAGGGTCCCCGGCGCCGTACTTGCCCATACCGTCGAATTCGCCGACGATGCCGAGTTCCTCCCAGAAGAAGTCGACGCGGGCGACGAAGGTGCCGTCGGGTGTGTACAACTCGCGTTGCAGGCTCGGTTCGGGGATCCCGGCCGAACGGAGCCGGAGCCGGCCGAGGGATTCGCCGGCGCTCTCGCTGCGTCCGTCGAGAAAGTCGACGACGCGTCGCGCCGACGCGACCCCGGCGCGCAGGGCAGCGGCGTCGAGTGCGGCCGGAATTCCCACGAGAGCGGACGGATACCGTCGCAGCAGCGAATCCCCGGCGATCACCGCCTCGTCGACGGTCAGAGACCGGGCGAGGTCGACGATCGTGCGCGCGGGTGAGGTGACCGCCGCCCCGCCGACGACGTATATCTCCTCGCGCGCGATCGGCGCCGGATGGACGTGGAGGTTGTCCGTCCGCCGTCCACCCGACCTCCGGTCGCGGGTGATGTGTATGCGGGACAGGTCGGGGTTCCACAGGTCGGCCCCGTGGAACAGCGCGGCGGTGACGTGGCTGAGCACCGCGTCCCACCCGAGCGTGTGCTGCACACATCGCGCTCGGACACGGTGCCGGGCGACGTCGTCGAGTGCGTCGGCCTCGGCGCGGCGCAGGTACGCACCGGGCGCGACCGGAGTGAGAGCGCCACTGCGCAATGCCTGCCGGAGTTCGTCGGAGGTGATGCCGGAGGCGAGAAGATCGGATCGGTAGATCGGTGTCGGATCGGTCATGGCGGTCAGCGTGGCCGTGATTTCGTGATTCGGGACGTCCCCCGCGGCGAATTGCCCAAATCTGTGGATCGAACAGGCGCCTGTGGATAACCCCCCCGTCACCGCAACCGCAGACGGGGGAGACAGAGGCGCGATGCATGCCGCGCGCGGGTGTCTTCCGGGCGCGCCGGTACCCCGGCCCCACACCCGCCGCCGACGGCGCGGACACCCGCGCGGCGTGGTGGCCCGGTGCCGGCCAACCGCCGACGGGGGAGACAGAGGCGCGATGCATGCCGCGCGCGGGTGTCCGCTGGCGGCGCGGGCGACCTCGTGCCCGCAGCCGCAGACGGGGAGACAGAGGCGCGATGCATGCCGCGCGCGGGTGTCTTACCGGCGCGCCGGTACCCAACGCCCACACCCGCCGACGCCTCCCACCACGTGAACAACCCAGTGAGTGATCCGTGTCACGCTCTGGAACAAATACATGACGGTTGCGGTTAAACCCATCGACAAACCTGAGCGTGCCAGACTCAACTTGGACTTGACTCCAGTTTCGGTGCGGGTGCAAGCTTGAGTCGGCTTCGCTCACTTGAGTCGAACAGGCTCAGGGTTAGGGCATGAAGGACCGCGGCGCAACGAGGTGTCGCGGCGAAGAATTGGAGGAGAATTATGGCTCGTGCGGTCGGCATCGACCTCGGAACCACCAACTCGGTCGTTTCCGTTCTGGAAGGCGGCGAGCCCGTGGTGGTCGCGAACTCCGAGGGCTCCCGTACCACTCCGTCGGTCGTCGCGTTTGCGAAGAACGGCGAAGTTCTGGTGGGTCAGCCCGCCAAGAACCAGGCGGTCACCAACGTCGACCGCACCATCCGTTCCGTCAAGCGCCACATCGGCACCGACTGGACCGTCACCATCGACGACAAGAAGTACACGTCGCAGGAGATCAGCGCGCGCACGCTGATGAAGCTGAAGCGCGACGCCGAGGCGTACCTCGGTGAGGACATCACCGACGCCGTCATCACCGTCCCCGCGTACTTCAACGACGCACAGCGTCAGGCCACCAAGGAAGCCGGCACCATCGCCGGCCTCAACGTCCTGCGCATCGTCAACGAGCCCACCGCCGCGGCCCTCGCATACGGCCTCGACAAGGGCGAGAAGGAACAGACCATCCTCGTCTTCGACCTCGGTGGCGGCACGTTCGACGTGTCCCTCCTGGAGATCGGCGACGGCGTCGTCGAGGTCCGCGCGACCTCCGGCGACAACCATCTCGGTGGCGACGACTGGGACGAGCGCATCGTCAATTGGCTCGTCGACAAGTTCAAGGCGCAGAACGGCATCGACCTGACCAAGGACAAGATGGCCCTGCAGCGTCTGCGTGAGGCTGCGGAGAAGGCGAAGATCGAGCTGTCCAGCTCGCAGAGCACCTCCATCAACCTCCCCTACATCACGGTCGACGCGGACAAGAACCCGCTGTTCCTCGACGAGCAGCTCACCCGCGCCGAGTTCCAGAAGATCACCAGCGATCTCCTCGAACGCACCCGCGCTCCGTTCCAGCAGGTCATCAAGGACGCAGGCATCTCGGTCAGCGACATCGACCATGTCGTCCTCGTCGGCGGCTCGACCCGTATGCCCGCCGTCACCGAGCTGGTACGCGAGCTGACCGGTGGCCGTGAGCCCAACAAGGGCGTGAACCCGGACGAGGTTGTCGCCGTCGGCGCCGCCCTGCAGGCCGGTGTTCTCAAGGGCGAGGTCAAGGACGTTCTGCTCCTCGACGTCACCCCGCTGTCCCTCGGCATCGAGACCAAGGGCGGTGTGATGACCAAGCTCATCGAGCGCAACACCACCATCCCGACCAAGCGGTCCGAGACCTTCACCACGGCCGACGACAACCAGCCGTCCGTGCAGATCCAGGTCTTCCAGGGCGAGCGCGAGATCGCCGCGCACAACAAGCTGCTCGGCTCCTTCGAGCTCGGCGGCATCGCCCCGGCTCCGCGCGGTGTCCCGCAGATCGAGGTGACCTTCGACATCGACGCCAACGGCATCGTGCACGTCACCGCCCGCGACAAGGGCACGGGCAAGGAGAACACGATCAAGATCCAGGAAGGCTCCGGCCTCTCCAAGGAAGAGATCGACCGCATGATCAAGGACGCCGAGGCGCACGCGGAAGAGGACCGGAAGCGTCGCGAGGAGGCCGAGGTCCGCAACCAGGCCGAGTCGCTCGTGCACCAGACCGAGAAGTTCATCAAGGACAACGAGGACAAGGTGCCGGCGGACGTCAAGACGAAGGTCGAGGCTGCCATCAAGGAAGCCAACGATGCTCTCGCCGGTTCCGACATCGCCGCGGTGAAGGCCGCTGTCGAGAAGCTTGCGACCGAGTCGCAGGCCCTCGGCCAGGCGATCTACGAGGCCCAGGGTGCCGATGGTGCCGCTGCCGGTGACGGTGCGGCCGCGGGTGCCGACGACGTCGTCGACGCCGAGGTCGTCGACGAACCGAGCGATACGGACAAGAAGTGAGTGCCGACAAGCGCGAGCAGGAACCGGTGACTGTCACCGACAAGCGACGGATCGACCCGGAAACCTTCGAGGTGCGCGACGCGGATGCCGAAGCGCAGGTCGTCGAAGCGGAATCCGAGTCGCCGGCTCCTGCCGCAGGAGACGAAGCCGCATTGACCGCCGAGCCGTCGCCGGAAACGGCCGAACTCGCCGAGCGCACCGCGGATCTGCAGCGCGTCACGGCCGAGTACGCCAACTACCGGCGTCGTATCGAGCGGGAGAAGGTAGCTGCGATCGAAGGCGCCAAGGCGTCGGTGGTCGGCCAGTTCCTCGACCTGGTCGACGACCTGGATCGGGCCCGTGCGCACGGCGACCTCGAGACCGGGCCGATGAAGGCCCTGAGCGACAAGCTCGTCGGCATTCTCACCGGCCTCGGCCTCGAGTCGTTCGGTGCGGAGGGTGATCCGTTCGAGCCGGATCTGCACGAAGCGGTTCAGATGGAAGGCGACGGCAACAATCCCGTCCTCGGGGCGGTCCTTCGCAAGGGGTACCGGCTCGGCGACCGTGTGCTGCGGCACGCGATGGTGACCGTGGCCGACGGCGAGCCGACCGACACTCCGGCGCAAACGCCGCCGGAGGAGTCGGGCACCGAGTAAGAAACAACAAGTACTGCGAGAGGAGGAGGCGCCCGGTGAGCCAGCGGGAGTGGATCGAGAAGGACTTCTACAAGGACCTGGGCGTCTCCCCCGACGCGTCGCAGGACGACATCAAGAAGGCGTACCGGAAGCTGGCGCGGGATCTGCATCCCGACGCCAACCCGGGCGACGCTGCCGCCGAGGAACGTTTCAAGGCGGTCAGCGAAGCGAATGCCGTGCTGTCCGACCCCGCCAAGCGCAAGGAGTACGACGAGACGCGGCGGCTGTTCGCGTCCGGCGGCGGTGGGTTCGGCGGCTTCCATCCCGGTGCCGGTGGCGGTTTCACCAGCACCAACTTCGACATCGGCGACCTGTTCGGCGGTGGCGCGGCCGACAGCGGACTGGGCGACCTGTTCGGTGGCCTGTTCAACCGGAGCGGTGGCGGCGGCACGACCCGCACGCGTCCCCGCCGCGGCAGCGATGTCGAAACCGAGACGACTCTCGACTTCCGCGACGCGGTGCAGGGCGTCACCGTGCCGTTGCGCATGACCAGCCCCGCGCCGTGCACCACCTGCCACGGCAGCGGCGCGGAGCCGGGCACGAGCCCGCGGGTGTGCCCGTACTGCAACGGCAGCGGGATCGTCTCGCGCAACCAGGGCGCGTTCGGCTTCTCGGAGCCGTGCGACGACTGCCGCGGAACCGGGTCGATCATCGACAGCCCCTGCAAGGACTGCCGTGGCTCGGGCATCCAGAACCGGACCCGCACCATCACCGTGCGGGTGCCACCGGGCATCAAGGACGGTTCCCGGATCCGGCTCGCCGGGCAGGGCGAGGCGGGACTGCGCGGCGCGCCGTCGGGCGACCTGTTCGTCACCGTGCACGTGCGTCCCGACAAGGTCTTCGGCCGTGACGGCGACGACCTGACCCTCGTATTGCCGGTCAGCTACGGCGAACTCGTCCTCGGGGCGACCGTGTCGGTGCCGACCCTCGACGGTCGCGTCGGTCTGAAGATTCCCCCGGGCACGGCCGACGGACGCGTGCTGCGTGTCCGCGGCCGCGGTGTACCCAAGCGCAGCGGCGGCGCCGGCGACCTGTTGGTCACCGTCAAGGTCGCGATCCCGCAGCACCTGGACGACCAGGCCATCGACGCCCTGCGCATCTATCTGCATGCCGAACAGAACAGCGGCTTCGATCCGCGTGAGGGATGGGCAGGTGCATGATGTCGGAACCGAGGAAGCCGCGTGGTCATTCCGGCGACCCGGACGCCCGCGTGTACGTCATCTCCGTTGCGGCGGAACTGGCCGGAATGCACGCGCAGACGTTGCGCAACTACGACCGGCTCGGTCTGGTCACTCCGCACCGCACCAGCGGTGGCGGTCGCCGGTACTCGCCGCGCGACGTCGAACTGCTGCGTGAGGTCCAGCGCCTCTCGCAGGACGAGGGCGTGAACCTGGCCGGCATCAAGCGTGTCATCGAACTGACCAATCAGGTCGAGGCCCTGCAGCAGCGCGTCGCGGAACTGACCGCCGAGGTCGAGCAGTTACGCAGCGCGCGCCGCGACCTCGTCCCGATCCCGCGCAGCAACGCCCTCGTGGTGTGGAAGCCGCGTCACCAGCGCGACTCCTGACGTCCGGGACGCTACCGAATCCGATTGACGGGAACCGACACTCGGCTCGACCGGGGGACGGTTCCCGTCTCCGTCGGAGGGGGTTACACCGCCCGGACCGCGTCCTCGAGCACGGCGAGTGCGTCGACGAGCAGTTCGTCGGGGATCACCAGCGGCGGCAGCAGCCGGATCACGTTGCCGTAGGTGCCGCACGTGAGCAGGACGACGCCCTGCGCGAGCGCGGCCGCGGCGACCGCAGCGGTCGCGACCGGGTTGGGCTCGCGACTTCCGGGCATCACGAACTCGAGCGCGAGCATCGCCCCGCGACCGCGCACCTCCCCGACGATGTCGAATTCGTCGGCCAGCGCCTGCAATCGCGGCACCGCGATGCCGGCGATGTGCCGGGCGCGGGCCGGCAGGTCGAGATCGCGCATCCGGTCGAGCGTCGCGAGCGCCGCCGCGCACGCGATCGGGTTGCCGCCGTAGGTGCCGCCGAGCCCGCCGGGGTGCACGGCGTCGAGCAGGTCGGCGCGCCCGGTGACCGCCGCGAGCGGCAGGCCACCGGCGATTCCTTTGGCGAGGGGCCATCAGATCGGGCACGACCTGTTCGTCCTCGCAGGCGAACCAGTCGCCGGTGCGGGCGAATCCGGTCTGCACCTCGTCGGCCACGAACACGACACCGTGGTCGCGTGCCCAATCGGCCAGCGCCGGAAGGAAACCGGGTGCGGGCACGATGAATCCGCCTTCGCCCTGGATCGGTTCGATCACGATCGCCGCGACGTTCTCCGCGCCCACCTGCTTCTCGATCAGCGTGACGGCGCGACGCGCGGCCTGCTCGCCGGTGAGCGGGGTGCCGTCGTATCCGAGTCCTTCCCGGAAGGGATAGGACATCGGCACCCGGTACACCTCGGGCGCGAACGGGCCGAAACCGTGCTTGTACGGCATGTTCTTCGCGGTCATCGCCATCGTCAGGTTCGTGCGGCCGTGGTAGGCGTGATCGAACACCACGACGGCATCGCGGCCGGTGGCGCTGCGCGCGATCTTCACCGCGTTCTCGACCGCTTCGGCGCCACTGTTGAACAGCACCGTGCGCTTGGGGTGGTCACCGGGGGTCAGTTCCGCGAGTCGCTCGGCGACCTCGATGTACCCCTCGTACGGGGTGACCATGAAACAGGTATGGGTGAATCGCCCGGCCTGTTCCCGAACTGCCTCGACGACAGCCGAATCGGAGGCACCGATGCTCGTGACGGCGATTCCGGCACCGAGGTCGATCAGTGAGTTCCCGTCGACGTCGACGATGACTCCGCCGTCCGCGTCGGCGACGTAGACCGGGACGGACGATCCCACTCCGGCGCCGACCGCATGCCGGCGCCGTTCGGTCAGTTCCGTCGAGCGGGGACCCGGCAGGGGAGTGCGGAGGCTGCGCCGCTGGGGAAGTCGGTATTCGAGGTTCATGACGGGCGTTCCTCGGTCGGTGCTGCGGGGTGTGTTGTGGGCGTTCGGGTCGGGGCCGCTGTGTCGCGGCTCCCGCCGACGACAGTTCGTAGCCGACGTGGGCCGCAGCGATACCGGTGACCTCGACGATATCGGCGCCGAGCAGGTTGACGTGGGGAATGCGTGCAACATGCGAGCTCCTTCCCTGTGACCAGCCCTGCGGGTGCCGGGAACCGGCTCCTGCTTCGGTCCGACCGGGTGATCGGACCCTTCGCCGGGAACCCGTGCTCGGCGGCCGAACCGGATCGACGCGACCGGGCGACCGCTGGCCGGGAGATCGGGTTCCGGCCGGGATACGGGCGCTCTTACGGTCTCGCCAGAGCACGGTCCGCGTATCGGACGTGCATCGGACGGATTCGAAAGAGGGGTCCCATCGTGAACAGGAACAGCACCGCGGTCGACGTGGTGGTGGTTGGTGCAGGTGTCGCCGGATTGTATGCCGCGCACACGTTGTGCCGGCACGGATTGACCGTCCAGGGGTTCGAGTCGGCGGGAGGAGTCGGGGGCACGTGGTACCACAACCGGTATCCGGGCGCTCGCTGCGACGTGGAGAGCGTCGACTACTCGTTCTCGTTCGACGACGACCTCCAGCAGGAGTGGACCTGGTCGGAACGGTTTGCGACGCAGCCGGAAATCCTCGCCTATCTCGAGCATGTCGCCGACAGGTTCGATCTGCGGCGTCACTTCCGGTTCTCCACGCGGGTGGTCTCGGCGGAATTCGACGAGGCCGACTCGGTGTGGCGGATCCGCACCGACGACGGTGAGGTCACCACCGGCCGGTACTGCATCTTCGCCACCGGATGTCTCTCTGCCACCAACCTTCCCGACATTCCCGGACGTGACGACTTCCGGGGCGCGGCGTACCACACCGGTAGCTGGCCGCACGACGCGGTCGAGTTCACCGGTAAGCGTGTCGGGGTCATCGGCACGGGGTCATCCGGGATGCAGTCGATTCCGCTCATCGCGGAGGAAGCCGATCATCTGTACGTCTTCCAGCGCACAGCCAACTATTCGATCCCGGCGGGCAACCGTCCCTTCGATGCCGAGGCAATGCGCGAGATCAAGGCGACCTACGCGGAGCGACGTCGCCTGTCCCGACTCAGCGGAGGCGGTTCGCCGTTCACCCCGTACCCCCACGGCGCGCTCGAAGTCACCGACGAGGAACGCACCCGGGTCTACGACGAGTGGTGGAACCGTGGCGGAGTCCTGTTCAGCAAGGCGTTCCCCGATCAGCTGACCGATCTCGATGCCAACAACACCGCCCGTGTGTACTGGGAGAACAAGATCCGGCAGATCGTGACCGATCCGGAGCTGGCCGAGACGCTGATTCCCGATGATCATCCGATCGGGACGAAGAGGATCGTCACGGATTCCGGCTATTTCGCGACCTTCAACCGCGACAACGTGACGCTCGTCGATCTCAGGCGCACTCCGATCGACCGGATCAACGAATCCGGTATCGCCACCACCGCGGGGCAGTACGATCTCGACATCATCGTCTACGCAACCGGTTTCGATGCCATGACCGGTGCGTTGAGCCGCATCGACATCCGCGGTCGCGGTGACCGGCGTCTGGTCGACGAATGGGCGGCCGGCCCTCGCACCTACCTCGGGCTGGGGGTGAGCGGATTCCCGAACATGTTCCTGGTCAACGGTCCTGGCAGCCCGGGACCGCTGGCGAACATGGTGCTCACCTCGGAGCAGCACCTCGACTGGATCGTCGATTGCATCGAGTACGTCGACGAGCGGGGTGCGGTGACCGTCGAAGCCGACCCGGACGCGGTCGACGCGTGGGTCGCCGAATTGAACGAGAGGGCATCGACAACGCTGTTTCCTTCGGCGAACTCGTGGTACCTGGGGGCCAACATCCCCGGTAAGCCGAGGGTGTTCATGCCGTTCATCGGCGGATTCGCAGCATATGGCCAGATCCTCGACGAGGTCGCCGGTGCGGGTTACAAGGGATTCGCTCTCGGCGGTCCGGATCGAAAGGCGTTGTAGTGCAGAAGATGGCAGGATCGCGTGTTCTGGTCACCGGCGCGGCAGGTGGCATGGGCAGAAGTCACTGTGTGACCTTGGCGCAGGCGGGGGCCGATGTGCTTGCGCTCGACCTCGAGGACGCGCGCCACGAACTCGACGCGACCGCAGAGGCGGTCCGTGCCACCGGGCGAACCTGCGTCGCTGCGACCGCCGACATCCGGGACACGGCGGCGTTGCGGTCGGTTGTCGACCGGGGAGCGAACACACTCGGAGGTCTCGACGTGGTGGTCGCGAACGCGGGTGTGTACGACGTGCCCGGCCCGTCGTGGACGATCGACTCGCAGACGTGGCGTCGGTCGCTGGACGTGAACCTCACCGGCACGTGGAACACGGTCCGGGCGGGAGTCGCGCATTTCGCGGGTGGCGGGTCGGTGATTCTCGTCAGTTCCACGGCGGGTATCAAGGCGATTCCGTCTGCGTCGCACTATTCGGCGGCCAAGCATGCCGTGGTCGGCCTTGCGCGCACGTTGGCGAACGAGCTCGGTTCCCGGTCGATCCGGGTCAACACGGTGCACCCCGGGTCGGTGCGCACGCCGATGATCATCAACAGCCGGGTGTTCGCGAGATTGTGCCCGGACGTGGACAACCCGACCGAGGCCGATGCGGCCGCTGTGCTCGCGTCCCGCAATCTGCTGCCGGTTCCGTGGGTGGACCCGGTGGACGTGAGCAATGCGGTGCTCTTCCTGGCGAGCGAGGACTCCCGTTACATCACCGGCACGCAACTCGTCGTCGATGCCGGTCTGACCCAGAAGGTATGAGATGAGTGGACGTTTGGACGGCAAGGTCGCGCTGATCACGGGCGCAGCCCGTGGTATCGGGCGTGCACAGGCCGTGCGCTTCGCGCAGGAAGGCGCCGACATCGTTGCCGTCGATCTGTGCGGACCGACCGAGACGGTGTCGACTCCACCGTCGACGCGGGAAGATCTCGAGGAAACCGTGTCGCAGGTGCGGGCACTCGGTCGCAAGGCCGATCCGTACATCGCCGACGTGCGCGACCTCGAAGCGCTGCGGGCGGTGGCGGATCGCGGCGTGGAGGCGTTCGGGGGAATCGATATCGTCTGTGCGACGGCGGGAATCACGTCGTCGGCACCCTCCCTCGAGCTCGACGACACGGCATGGCAGACGATGCTCGACGTGAATCTGACCGGCGTGTGGAACACCTGTACCGCGACGGTGGAGCACCTGATCGCACGCGGGGGAGGATCGATCGTCATCACCAGTTCCATTGCGGGACTGAGGGGTTTGGTCGGTGTGTCCCACTACACCGCGGCCAAGCACGGCGTGGTCGGTTTGATGCGTGCCTTGTCCGGGGAGGTCGCGCCGTACGGGATCCGGGTGAACACGGTGCATCCGACCAACGTGAACACGACGATGATCCAGAATCCGGCGGTGCGCAAGGTGTTCCGGCCCGACCGGGACGAGCCCACGCTCGACGAGTTCGCCGAGGCCGCCAGGACGATGAACATGCTGCCGATCCCGTGGGTCGAACCCGTGGACATCGCCAACGCGTCGCTGTTCCTGGCCTCGGACGAAGCCCGGTACATCACGTCGGTGGCGCTTCCTGTGGATGCGGGCAGCACGCAGCGCTGACCTGACGAATCGTCCGCAGGGGTGAACCGTCAGGCGCGGCGGGGACGCCACCCTTCGATCAGCGGCGTCAAGGCATGGATGTGGAGGGCACGCAGGTCCTCGACGCGAGGCTGCTCGGCACCGAAGAGCCACTCCATGTAGGCCGCGCGGGAGGCGGTGAAGATCATCTGGGCGACGAGGCGGCGAAGGAAGCGGTCGTCGGCGTAGATGGAGGAACGGGCGAGCAGATCGGCGAGACTGTCGATGAGCCGGTCCTCGGTGTATTCCCAACGGAGGCGGTACTCGGGTGAGGCCATGAGGAGCTGGAGCAGTTCACGCCAGCCGCTGGCGTCGTCGGCGAGTTCGGCGGTGAGCGCGCCCACGAGTACGGCGGTGACGTCGTTGCCGCCGGGGCAGGCCTCGAACTGCTCGATCAGGCTCGCGGCGGAGCGTTCGAACAAGGGCGAGACGACGTCTTCCTTCGCTGCGAAGTGGCGGTGGAAGGTCCGTACCGACACTCCTGCCCGTTGTGCGATGGCGTCGACGGTCACGGAGGTCGAGTTGTTCTCGAGGAACAGGGCCCGAGCTGCCGTCGCTATCGAAAATCGCACGTCGGCATACCGGCGTTCGGCCAGAGTGCTCGCTCGTCTGTTCGGCATGGCGCGCCTCTCTCGTGATCTTCGACGACAGGATCGGGGTGATCGATGGGAATTCTCCCGTGTCCTCGCCGGCGGTGGGCGGTCCGGGCTTCGCGACGGGTGCGCCGGCGGGATCTCGACTGCACTGTTGTGAGTGTAGTCACAACGTGGCATAATCTGCCAATCAAGGCAGTTTGTGCCACGTTGGAGGTTGTCTTGCAGTCGTCGAATCGTGCCGAGTCGCCCATTGCCATGGTCGACCGCATCATGTCCGTACTCGAGGCTTTTGCCGATGGTGAGTCCTTGACGCTGGCGCAGGTCTCGCGTCGGACCGGTGTGCCGCGATCGTCCGTGCATCGGTTGCTCACGCGTCTGTCGGAGTTGGGCGCGCTCGAGCGAACCGGCTTCGAGTACCGGGTCGGAATACGGCTGTTCGACATCGGCAGTCATGCGCTCGACAAGGACGCCGTGCACCGGGTGGCGTTGCCGTACATGAACCGGCTCGCCAGAGCCACCGGTGCCAGCGTGTACCTCGCTACGCTGTCCGGCTCCGACATCGTCTATACCGAAGGGATCTGGACCGACTGGGCGGGACCTCGTCGTCCCGGCATCACCCATCCTGCCCACCTGACGGCGGCGGGCAGGATGCTCCTCGCGTGCCTTCCCGAGGATGAGCTCACGGATCACCTTCCCGGCGACCCGCGTTCGCTGCGGACGAAGCCCGGTTCGGTGGCGGACCTGCGCGAGGAACTACGTCAGGTCCGGCAACGGGGAGTGTGTGTCAGCCGCGGCAGCATCGTGCGCGATTCCGTCGCCTACGCGGTCCAGATCGGTCCCCCCGACTACGCGACGACCGCGCTGAGCGTATGGGGCCCCACCGACCAGATGCGCTCGACCGAGATCGTCTCGTTGCTCCGGCAGACCGGCCGCGCGATCTGGGATGCGGCACAGCGGGGTGCCGGAGCCGGGCGTCCGCCGCAAGGGTGGCGGGGCAGCGCGCGCCCGACGGGGGAGAAAGACGATCTCCGGGTTTCCCCGGCCTACGCTGCCGTCGGGCTCTGACCGGCAGCCCGACTCTCCGCACTGTCGCCGACCGAGCCCGCGCGACAGGAGTTCTGGAAGATGATGCGTGGTTTGTTCGACCGAGTGGCGGAGACCTTCACTCCGGCCTGTCGTCACCCGGGGGTGGTGCGGCGTGGCGATGGGTGGCCACCAGTGCGGTGCCGGCCTCCCGGAGTGCGTCGGTCGGCTCGATGCCCAGGATGCGCAGCGCGCTGTCGGCGACGAGTCCCGCCGACGCCGGCAGCGGACCGTCGGCGGGGGCGGCCATCGTCGGGTCGTCGGCGCGGATCGCGATCACCGATTCGGTGACCCGAACCGGCAGCGCGCACCGCGGGTCCTTCGGGTCCGCGACGACCTGCGCCGCGAGAGTCCGGTAGATGCCGTGCAATTCGCGGCGTTTGGCGTGGAACGCGGACAGGCCCGCCGCATCGGCCTCCGGAATCAGGTACAGCCGGCCCAGATTGGACCGGTCCGTCAGCAGATTCCACGAGTCGCCCGCCGTCAGGGCCCACAACAGCAATGCGGGATCGCCGCCCAGGTCGGCGAGGGTGCGCGCGTACCGCAGCGACGGCTCGACCGTCGAATCGAGCAGCGCCGCGAGAATCGATTCCTTGGTGGGGAAGTGGTGGTAGAGCGACGCCTGCCGGATCCCCACCGAGTCGGCGATCGCGCGTGTCGAGGTCGCGGCGAAACCCCGCGTAACGAACAATTCGCCTGCGGCATCGAGGATTTCCTCGCGACCCGACGCGCCGGGGCGTCGGCTCTCCACGAGGCGCGGTCGTCCGGGTCCGGTCACGATGCCTCACTCTGCCACATCCCGACCACCCGTTCGACGACCGGCACGAACGGCGCGGCGGGGACCCGGTGATCACTGTCTGCGGCGGCCATCGCCGCCCGCGAGGCATCCATCCACGCGGTGCGGTCGATGCGGCGCAGGTCGAACGGCAGCCCGGCGCGGCGGGCGAGGACGGCGAGCAGTGTCGTCGCGGTGCGGCCGTTCCCCTCCCGGAACGGGTGCACTGCAACGAGATCAGAAACGAGAGATGCTGCGGCCGAGGTGAATTCGGTGGGGCAGAGGGTGGCGGCGCCGGCCTCGAGTGCCGCCGTGCGCGCCGCGAGATGCGGAACCGGCAGGAACCTCGCGTCGGCCTTGCGCAGGTCGACGATGCGCTGCTGCCCGGCCCACGGATAGACATCACCGAACAGGTGCTGATGGATCGACGCGACGAGCGGGACGTCCGGCACGATCGCCCCCAGATGGATCTCGACGAGCCGCGCCGCGCACACGCGATGCTCGGCCTCCGCCAGCGCGACCGGATTGGCGAGACCGATTCCGTTGCGCAGCACGGATGTTCCGCGCACGTAGTAGGGACGGTAGCGGCGCAGCAGTCGGGGTCGCTGCTCGCTCGGGTCGAGCGCACGTGCCGCCGCGACCGCGGCGGCGATGTACTCGCCGCGCCCCAGCACCCCGGTCGCGAACGCGGTGAGGGCGGCGCGGGCGTCGTCGTCGGGTCGCCACCCTTCGAGTTCCTGCGCGTGTATCGCCTGCGCGACGGCGTACTCGGCCTTCACGGCCCGTCCGGGCGGGTGAACGACGACGCGGACAGCCGATAGTCGAGGACGCGCTGGATACCGGCGACCGTGCGCGAGACCCACCGGATGGTGGCGCGCTCGGAGGGACGGAACCCGGTCAGGGGCTCGGGACCGTCGATGCCGGGGCCGGAGAGGGCGCGGCGCGTGACGATGTCGAGGATCTCGTGGTGGCAGCGCTGCAGGTCGGCGATCTCGTCGGCCTCGAGGTACTCGCCGGGCCGGGCCGCGGTCAGACGCTCCCCGGTGGCGTACCCGCCGGTCCCGCCGGCGAGTGCCGCCCAGCGCGCGATCTTGCGCACGGGGGTCAGCAGGTCCTGCTTGAGATCGACGTTCGGGGCGGGGACCAGCGGAAACGCCGGACGCACGTGCGGCCGGTGGGCGAGCGCGTCGGACAGTACCGCGTTCAGGCAGCGCGGCTGGGCGCGGATCGCAGTGGCGAGCACCTCGGCCAGGTCGGGGTCGGGACGGTCGCCGACCGGGCGTGCGTCGGCGAGCAGGCCGATCATGACGATGCCCCGGTCCTCGAGCGGGTCCGCGGCCCATCGGGTGATCGCGGCGCGCCATTCGTCCGGGGTGCGGCGCAGTCGTCGTTGCAGCGGGGTGGCTCCGTTCGGGTCGACGATGACCCCGGGTACGCGCAGGGCCGCGGCGTCGAAGTCGCGGTCGGGGGTCGCGGTGACGGCCAAGGCGTCGAGGTCGGATCCCGGCAGTGCCTCGCCGCGGCCGAGGCTGCCGGTGACCCACACCTGGGTGTCGGTGCGCCCGTCGAGGGCGGTGCGCAGTTCGTCGACGCACAGCCGCGACCACTCGGCCGCGATGTGCTCGGACGTTGCGCCGCGGGCGAATTCGGAGCGCAGGCGCGCGTGGTCGGTGGTGGTCGGCATGCAGCGATAGTGGCATATCCAGGCCGTGTCACACGTTCGCAACACAGGTAGCCCATTCGAAACATCGCCGTCACCGCACAGGAATGAGCCCCCTTAAAACTGTCACCCGACAGGTTTTGACGGCTGCGCGAATCGAGGACACCATGGCATGGACGACGCCCGCCGCGGCGCCACCCGAAACAAGTGGCGATGCAGGAGATCTCGCCGAATTCGGATACGAACAGCAGCTCCACCGCTCGCTCGGGAAGTTCGCCTCGTTCGCGGCGGGATTCTCGTTCGTCTCGATCCTCACCACGATCTTCCAGCTGTTCGGCCTCGGCTTCGGGTTCGCCGGACCCGCGTTCTTCTGGACGTGGCCCGTCGTGTTCGCCGGTCAGTTCCTCGTCGCCCTGTGCTTCGCCGAACTCGCCGCCCGCTACCCGCTCTCCGGAGCGATCTACCAGTGGTCCCGCCGCCTCGGTGGCGAGGTACTCGGCTGGTTCGGCGGCTGGTTCATGATCCTCGCGCAGATCGTCACCGCGTCCGCCGCCGCGATCGCCCTGCAGGTCGTGCTGCCGGCGGTGTGGTCCGGCTTCCAGGTCATCGGCGACGACACCTCGCTCACCTCGCCCAGCGGCGCCGCCAACGCCGTCCTGCTCGGCACCGTCCTGCTCATCGTCACCACCACGATCAACTGCGTCGGTGTGCGCTGGATGGCGCGGGTCAACACCATCGGCGTCATCTGCGAGATCGTCGGTGTCCTCGCCGTCATCGGCGTGTTCTTCACCCACGCCCAGCGCGGCCCCCAGGTCGTCTTCGACACGGGCGTCCACGCAGGTCAGAGCGGCTACGGATGGGCGTGGATCGCCTCCGGTCTGATGGCCGCGTACGTCATGGTCGGGTTCGGATCCGCCGGTGAACTCGCCGAGGAGACCCGCGACCCCCGCCGCGTCGCCCCGCGCACCATCCGCATGGCGCTGAGCGTGTCCGCGCTCGGCGGTGGCCTCATGATCCTCGGCGCGCTCATGGCCGCACCGAGCCTCACCGACGGCCGCCTGGCCGCCGAGGGCCTGCCGTACGTGCTCGACACCGTCCTGTCCTCGCCGTGGGGCACCGTGCTGCTCATCGACGTCGCCATCGCGATCCTCATCTGCACCCTCGCGATCCAGACCGCCGCGTCCCGCCTGATGTTCTCGATGGCACGCGACGAACGCCTGCCGTTCTCCAAGACCCTCGCGACCGTCAACCGCCGCACCGGCACCCCCATCGCCCCGTCGATCGTCGTCGGCCTCGCCTGCGTCGCGGTGCTGCTGCTCAACGTCGGCAACTCGGCGATCTTCTCGACCCTGGCCAGCGTGTGCATCATCGCGATCTACCTCGCCTACCTGCTGGTGACCGCCCCGATGCTGTACCGGCGGCTGACCGGCGGCTGGGTCTCCGGCGACGGCGGCACCGACGCCGAGGGCCGGCCGCTGTTCTCGCTGGGCCGCTGGGGTGTGCTCGTCAACGCCCTGGCCGTGCTCTACGGGCTGGTGATGGTCGTGAACCTGTCGTGGCCGCGCGCCGAGATCTTCGATCCGGCGGGCGACACCCCGATCCTGCGCTGGGCCGGACCGATCTCCATCGTCGCGATCGTCGCCCTCGGCATCCTGTGCTTCCCCCGCGGCCGGACCCACCCGCGCCCCGTCCGCTCGCTCTGACCGCTCGCTTTCCCCAGGAGTCACCATGACCGCCACCACCACCGCAGCCCGCGACCACGCCCGCTCCCAGGCCGGGCAGCACGACGGACCCATGCCCATCGTCCCCGCCTCCGCTTGGCCCAGCCCGCCCGCCGGCGTCGACGCCGACGCGATGGTGTGGGCCGAGACCGTGCCCGGCGGCCGCTACACCTCCAAGGTGCTCGGCCGCGGCACCCGGCTGCGGTTGACCGACCTCGACGGCCGCGGCTGCGCCCACCTGATGCTGTGGCGCGCCGACGCTCCCTGGGAGCGGCTCAACGTCGCCGACACCGTCAAGGTGCCGTGGCAGGCGTACCTAGGCGTCGACCACCCCCTCCTCGACGACCAGGGCCGCGTCCTCGCGACGATCGTCGCCGACAGCTCCGGCCGGCACGACGCGCTGTGCGGCACCACCACCGCCGCCGGCAACACCGCCCGCTACGGCGACGGCTCGGTGCACTCCGACTCCCCGGCCGGACGGGAACTGCTCACCCTCGCCGCTCTCAAGCACGGCCTCGGCCCCCGCGACGTCGCCCCGACCGTCTCGTTCTTCCACGGGGTGCGGGCCGACGAGGACGGCACCCTGATTCCCACCGGCAACGCCGGACCGGGTGCGAGTGTCGAACTGCTGCTGCACCTTCCGCTGATCGTCGCGGTCGCGAACACCGCGCACCCCCTCGACGAATCGCCCACCTTCGACACCACCACGATCGAACTGCTCGCCTGGCGCGCACCCGCCGACCTCGCCGCACTCGCCACCCGCGCCCCCGAGATCGGGCCCGAATACGACCGCGCGCACCGCAACACCGAAGACGTCCACGCCGCCGCCCTGCCGACCGAAGGGAACCTCGCATGACCGCCACCACCGCCCCCGCACCCCTCGTCCCCGGCACCGTGATCCTCGACGAGACGGTCGCGCCCCGCGGCCCGTGGTCGGCGATCGTCGCCGCCGGTGACGTGCTCACCATCGTCGACCTGTACGGCAACCAGGCCGTCGACACCCTGTTCTACGGCGCCGCCGACACCGCGATCCGCTACAGCGCACAGGCCACCATCACCGCGCAGCGCTCGCTGTTCCTGACCACCGGATCGGTGATCCGCGACCAGGAGGGCAACCCGATGATGACGATCGTTGCCGACGAGGTCGGCAACCACGACACCATCGGCGGGGCCTGCTCGCAGGAATCGAACACCCTGCGGTACGGCCACCACACCCGCCACCAGCACGCGTGCGTCGAGAACTTCCTCGCCGAGGGCGCGAAATACGGCCTGGGCAAACGAGATCTGGTCGGCAACGTCAACTTCTTCATGAACGTGCCGGTCGACGCGGACGGCACCCTCGGCATCGTCGACGGACTGTCCGCGCCCGGTCGCCGGCTCGCGCTCCGCGCCGAGATCGACACGCTCGTGCTCGTGTCCAACTGCCCGCAGATCAACAACCCCTGCAACGGATTCGACCCGACCGCCGTGCAGATGATCGTCACCCGACCGGAGGCCTGACCCATGAGCGCGACCTGCACCGTCCTGCGTCCCGGACCGCTCACCACTGTCCAGGACTGGCCCGGACGCGTCGGCTACTGGAAGATCGGCGTCCCGCCGTCCGGCCCGATGGACGACCTGTCGTTCCGGCTCGCGAACCTCGCGGTCGGCAACGACGAGGGCACCGCCGGACTCGAGGCCACCATGGCCGGCCCGCGCCTGCGCTTCGACACCGAGACCACGGTCGCGGTCACCGGCGCGGCCGCCACGGTCACCGTCGACGGCCGTCCCGTCCCGCAGTGGACACCGGTCACCGTCCCGGCGGGCGGGGTCCTCGACGTCGGCGCCGTCACCGGTGCAGGTCTGCACATCTACATCGCCGTCGCCGGCGGCATCGACGTCGACCCCTACCTCGGGTCCGGGGCGACGTTCACCCTCGGCAAGTTCGGCGGCGTCTCCGGTCGGGTGCTCGCCGACGGCGACGCGCTGCCGCTCGGTACGACCACCGGAACGCCGCGGCGCCTCACCGCCGAGGAGATCCCCGCGATCGGCCACGACTGGACCATCGCGGTCACCGAGGGACCGCACGGCGCGCCGGAGTTCTTCACCCGCAAGGACATCGACACCCTCTACGGCACCGCCTACACCGTGCACCACAACTCCGACCGCACCGGCGTCCGCCTCATCGGACCCAAGCCGACGTGGGCGCGACCCGACGGCGGGGAAGCGGGCCTGCACCCGTCGAACATCCACGACACCCCCTACACGGTCGGTGCCCTCGACTTCACCGGCGACACCCCGATCCTGCTCGGCCCCGACGGACCGAGCCTCGGGGGCTTCGTCTGCCCGGTCACCGTCGTCACCGCCGACCGCTGGAAGATGGGTCAGCTCGCCCCCGGCGACCGGCTGCGCTTCGTCCCGGTGCGCGCCGCGAACGTCGCCTCGCCCAAGGTGTTCGGACCTGCCCGGCGCGCGGCGGTGCCCGTCGTCGGCGGTATCGGCGACGGCGACGACGGTGTGCTGCACCGCGGCGCGACCGCGGACGGCACCACGTCGGTGACGGTGCGGCGCAGCGGTGACGACAACATCCTCGTCGAGTACGGCACCATGTCGCTGGACCTGGTGCTGCGTGCCCGCGTGCACGCGCTGCAGACGGCCCTCGAGCAGGCAGGGCTGCGCGGCCTCGTCGATCTGACCCCCGGAATCCGTTCCCTGCAGGTGAAATTCGATCCGACGGTGACGAACACCCGCTCGGTGCTCGGTGCCGTGCTCGAGACGGAGGCGGCGCTGCCCGCCGCGGACCGGCTGGTGGTTCCCAGCCGCACCGTGCGGCTGCCACTGAGCTGGGACGACCCGTCCACGCGCCTGGCCACCGAACGCTACATGCACGGTGTGCGGGCCGACGCGCCGTGGTGCCCGTGGAACATCGAGTTCATCCGCCGCATGAACGGGCTGGATTCGGTCGACGACGTGTACAAGACCGTGTACGACGCGTCCTACCTCGTGCTCGGCCTCGGCGACGTGTATCTCGGTGCGCCCGTGGCGACCCCGCTCGATCCGCGGCACCGGCTCGTGACCACCAAGTACAACCCGGCCCGCACCTGGACCCCGGAGAACGCGGTCGGCATCGGCGGTGCCTACCTGTGCATCTACGGGATGGAAGGGCCCGGCGGCTACCAGTTCGTCGGCCGCACCACCCAGGTGTGGAACCACCGATTCCCCGAGAGTGCAGGCGGATTCGAACCCGAACACCCGTGGCTGCTGCGGTTCTTCGACCGCATCTCCTGGTACCCGGTCTCCGCCGAGGAACTGCTCGACCTGCGCGCCGACACCGCCGCCGGGCGCGGCCGCGTCGACATCACCGAGGGCGAGTTCTCCCTCGCCGAGCACCTCGCGTTCCTCGAGCGCGAAGCCGACTCGATCGGTGCGGTTCGCGCGACAATGGAAGCGGCCCGCGACGAGGAACGCGCCCGCTGGGAAGCCGACGGTGAGCTCTCCCGCGGCACCCGAATCGGAAAGGCGGCAGCATGACCGACCGTGTGGCACAGGCCTACGCGCGACTGCGCGAAGCGGACAGACCCGAGGTGTTCGTGCATTTGCGCGACGAAGCCGATGTCGCCACCGAGTACGCCGAATCGTTGCGTCGCGGTGGGGAACTCGCGGGCGTCCTGCTGGCCGTGAAGGACAACGTCGACGTCGCGGGCCCACCCACGACTGCCGCCTGCCCCGGTTACAGCTACGTTCCCGACGTCGATGCCGCCGCGGTCGCGGCACTGCGGGCGGCAGGCGCCGTCGTAGTCGGCAAGACCAACCTGGACCAGTTCGCGACCGGGCTCGTGGGAACCCGCAGCCCGTACGGGGCGGTCCGTGACGCGCGGCGCCCCGAGTACGTGTCCGGCGGGTCGTCGTCCGGGTCCGCGGTCGCGGTGGCGCTCGGGATCGTGGACATCGCGATCGGCACCGACACCGCCGGCTCGGGCCGGGTCCCGGCCGCGTTCCAGGGCATCGTCGGGATCAAACCGACGGTCGGGACGGTCGCGCCCACGGGAGTGGTGCCGGCCTGCGCCGACT